>DAOPYA010000089.1:0-17186 GCA_035352635.1 Candidatus Rifleibacterium sp. | reverse complement strand
TGGTGGATATCAAGGGGATGTTTGAGCCAGAGATGGCGGTCAAGCAGGGGGTGAGATATTGGCGATTGTGATTTTGATGAACGCGGAAAGGCAAGACAGGCCACTGATGAACACGGGCCACGGATGAACGCGGGCCACGGATGAACACGGGCCACGGATGAACACTGATGAACACGGATGAACGGCGAAGTCTGGTTTAGCAGGCCGTGCTATAAGAAGGTTCGTGTCGAGAGCGGGAGTTGGCGACAGAACATGAAGATCACGGCGATTTGAGAGTTGAAATTGGCACTGACAAAGCGTAGAATTGTGACATGAACAAAACCTTTGAACTGATAAAAGCGCTTATTGCAGACAATGATGTTCTGGTTTCCGGCAGTAATTGTAACCGCTTATCGGCCTGACCCGAAGTTATGGTCAAAAGACCTGAAGCGGAGATTGAAAAAATGAACAGGCGACAGGAAAAATTTATTCATGTTGGCAACTTTGTGGCCAGGGTTGAAGTGGACCTCGTTTATAATGAAGACTCATGGTCTCCATGCCTCACTCTTGAAGACGCACAAAGACTTGACAAAATTCGCATGGCGCTGCAAAAAGGCGATATCAAAGCAGCTGCGCAAAACGCACAAATTTTCCAGCTGACACCAGTAACTAAAGCTGCTTAAAACGGCCTTTTCCCTGTAGCTGCAAGAGTTGCTCAGCAGCACAAATTTGGGCCAGGCTGGCGGTCAGCAGGGGGTAAGGTATTGTAGATTGTGATACTGTGAGATTACCTCAGAGCTGCGGCTTTTTGGCCATGGATGACCTTACAAAATTGTTCAGAGAGGTCGTTGCCTGACCCGGTCTTTTTCGATGATGGTAAACCTTCCAGGCAGGACAATACTGCCATTCTTCAAGACAAACAGAATTTTTTGCGCAGCTTCTTCAGGAGCGGCTGGAGCAAATCTGAAATACACCAGACCGGCGGGAATCGGCAGCTTTCTGCGGTAAATAAGCTCTCCGTAGTCACGATCAAAAGTCAGCAAAATGCTATTTTCTGATGCCGCTCTGGCTAAGACCATCCTGTCACTGATTCCGGGAGTTTCTTCAACAATAGCCGTAACTGAATAACCGGCACGGCGCAGGCAATTAACACTTGCCAACGGAATATTCTCATTTGCCAGAAACAACATCAGGCTGCCTTTTCAGGGATCTCATAGAGACTTTCATCGCGCATGCACTCTGACGTATAGGCAAAAAGCGCCTGTAAAATCCTGGGATTCAAGGACGGGTAGTTTTCAAAAAGCTGCTGGTGGGTCCAGCCCTCGGCAAGAAGTCCGAGGATGAAATCTACTGCCAGCCGAGTGCCTTTTACAGCGGGTTTGCCAGCCAGTATGTCAGGGTCAGAATGAATGTATTCACGCCAGTCCATCATATACTCCTTTTCGAATCTGCTCTAAATGATATCAGCAAAACATCAGCCAGGCAACAGTGAACCGGCAGATTACTGGTTTCCCGAAAAAGATCCATTCTATCCTTGTCTGATCGGCGGGCAAATTTACGCAAGCTTACACCTCACTCCAGCGCCAGCTGTTTGATCAGCTCATAGACCCAGGAAGTGACATAGCGGCCTTCCCGCTCGGCCCGGCTGCGTTCGCGTGCGGTCAGTCTCGCTCTCAGACTGTTAATGACTGCATCGTCAATGCGGGGTCGACCCAAAGCTTTCAGGGCCTGCACCAACAATGCTGTAGCAGGCGACAAAACCGTTGTATCTCGGTTTGAGCGATGAATAAACTCAAGGCTACCGCCATCCCAGATGTATTTTCTGGCGGGGCCATCGCTGAAATACTGATAACGGGCAGGAATCTGTGTTGATAATCCAAGGATATTCAACGCCGTTTCACCAGATGGCAATATCGTCCAGCCATGGGTTCGCGCGATAGCTTGAGCCATGGCATCCGGATCGGGACTGGCGGGTGCCTGGAAAAGACTGCTGAATGCCGGATAATCATACAGGCCGCGTAGCAGTCGACGAATCGTGCCAGATTCTGCCAGACGCGACAGAGTCTGACGGACGGTTTCAGCTGTTGCCAGATCGTGAAAATCTTTTGGCGTAAAAACAGCACCCCTACCGTAACCATAAATCCTTGAAAGAATCTTTTGTGAGGTATTTTGGTTCATATATAATTACACACTTATGTCACTAAAAATAACGTTTTTTAGTGACAAAGTAAAGAGCTGTATGCAAATATTGGCAGTTGCAGTAAAAATAAACAGTAACCTCAGCAAAGCAGTATCCCTTGCTTGAGACAATGCTAAAACCAGAAAACGCCGGGCTGGAATGCGACGGCTTTATCATATCTCAAAAGCAAACGTTGTTGTAAATCGATGCAGAGCGGTGGTCTGAAAAAACTGGTCAAGGCGATAAGTGATGAAGCCCTGCATCGATAAGGCTGGCACTGTAATCTAGGAGGCACGCGGTCAGGATGAGGCGATGAGCTTGAGCGGTTCTTCGGCCGAGATTTTTGCGGCAAGATCGTGTTCAGGGCGACTTTGTTTCATTTCGAGCTTTCCTTTTCTCTAGCAGGCGATGGTTTTGCTAATGCCATTAGCAGGCCGTATGAGATGCGTTCCTGTTCGAGACGCAGAGATTTTGCGAAGCTGTTGGCGATCAGATCCTGATAAAGAGACTGTTCATCAGGGGTCAGACGAGGCAGATCGCGATTGACGGGTTTTGGTTCGGTGCCCCAGAACTCCTGATTCGCCAGCAGTGTCGCCCTGTTCATCAACATCGATCTGGCCTGCGGAAAATAACTGCGCAGCTGATCGAGCATGGCAAAGCCATGCGTGTCAATGTCGCCCCAATAGCTGATAGCGACAGTTTTGAGCCAGTCGACAGCGGCAAGCCGGTCGAGACCGTAACCGAGACCAAAAATCACAATCGCGCCCGGCACCGGCGGAAAAGCAAGGCCGTTGATCTCATTCTCAGTTATAAAAACCATGCGCAGCGGCAACCGCAGCCTGGCAAATTCATCAATTTTTATCTGCAGGTCGCTGAGCCCCTGAATTGTCAGCCCTGAATCAAGAATTCTGAAGCGCACCGTCACAGGCTTCACCCTGAACCCATAACGCTGCTCAAACCCGCTAATACCCTTAAATTCACGGTTGATTGCTGAATCGGGCAGCGCCAGATCAAACAGCTCACTCAGCACTTTTTTGTTGCCCTCGATGAACTTGGTGTCTATGCCGGCCAGATCGAGCTGGCGCAGGTAGATATCGGGGCGGGGTCGGGCTTTTAACCAGTCTGTAACAGCCATGAAGCGCAGCCAGTTACCAGCATTTTCGATTACCAGAAACGGATTTGCGACAAACCATGAGTGCCACCCGGCAAATTTTGGCAGAACCTGCTCACAGATCTTCTGGAACAGGGCAAACTGTGTTTCAGCTTTAACAAGCCTGAGAAGGTCAGAGCGGCTTGCGACGATCATAGCTATAGGCAGCATATTGCGCCCAACCACCCGATTTTCGACTTCGTGGTATTCAAGCTGTAACCCTGGTTGGTTAAGTTTTTGCAGATCGTTTTTCAACCCGTCTATCCAGGTTTTTACCTCAGCAAAAAGCTGGTTCAGCTCGCGCCCTGAGGGGTGTTTAAGGCTGATGCGGCGCGGAAAAAGTTCTTCATGCTGCAGAAAACCCCGCAGATAAAGGCCTTTTTGCCATTCCCCGAGCAGGCGCTTCTTTACATCCGAAAATGTTGTCCAGTCGTTCATGGCTATCTGGCCTCACGTTCAGCACGATATTCGGAGATCGTCAGGTTGCGCAGCAGTGATTCAGATTCGTTGTTGCTGTGAACAAAGCCGACGCTCTCAACGTATGGCTCAATTACATGAATTTTCTGCAGCGGCGTCACGATAAGCAACTGCAGGTTGAGCCGCCTGAAGAGCTCGAGCGCGTAGCGCGTTGACTCATCAGAGCCGCGTCCAAACGCTTCGTCAATCACTACGAACCTGAAACTGCGTGATTTTACGGTGCGGCGCTCAAGCCCGAACTGGTAAGCCAGGCTTGCCGCGAGAACGGTATAGGCAAGTTTTTCTTTCTGCCCGCCTGATTTGCCGCCAGAATCTGTATAATGCTCGTATTCGCTGTTATCTTCGAGCCAGCGCTCTGAGGCAGCAAAGACAAACCAGTTGCGCACGTCGGTCACTTTACGCACCCAGCGCTGGTCAGACTCAACCAGCCCTTCGCGGCCCCTGAAACGCTCAATTATCGCTTTTACCAGCAGAAACTTGTTTTCTGCATACTGCTCATCCTCGCTGCCGGTAAGGCTATCTTCGGTGCATGCTTTCAGTTCCTGTTTGAAATCCATGATATCAGCATCAGTAGTCGACTGCCCGTCGAGCTGAATATACCTGCCCTTGTTGTATTCAATCTCTGCCAGCGATTCATTGATCTTGCTTATGCGTTCCCTGATTTTCTGGCATTCGCAATTCAGCTGTGAGTGGAAATTGGCAATTTCGTTGATGGTATTCTCATTTAAAAGTCGTTTAAAACGCTCTTCAAAGGCCGGTAGTGAATCTTCTCTGAGCTTTTTCAGGCTTTCGCGATACTCTGCCGACGCCTCGACCCTGGCATCATATTCCTGCGTTTCAACCGGGTAATCGCGCTTGTAATTCTGCATGGCGCTCACGATTTTTTCTTCAATGGTCTTTAATCGCCGACTTTCGCTATCAATACGGCTTTGCAGATGGTCGCGCATTTTACCTTCAATTTCGCCAATATTGCGCAAAGTCAGCACAGTATCGCCCTGAACCTGATTTCTGATCGTATCGAGCGTCGCGCAAAGAGTCTTCATTACCCCTGTGCTGAACTCGCGCAGCACTTCTTCAAGGTCTCTGAGGTGCTCCCGGCATTTTTCGAGCTCACCCTCTGCTCTGGCCTGCTTTGCCTTGGCTTCGTCAAGAGAGTTGCCGACCTTCTGCATTTTTGTCTCAAGGTCTTTTAGAGTTTGCGACAGTTGTCTGAGAATGTCTGATGCTGCCTCAAGCTTTTTCTGCTCAGCCTCAAGATCGGCAATTTCACCGGCTATCCTTCGCCAGTCGATTTCAGAATAGCTCTCAAAAATTGATAACTGCTCGGCGGCGCTCTTCTGCTCGAGATTCTGCGCCTTGTCTTCTTTGCAGGTTTTCAGAATTCTGGCCTTCTGGCTTAAATCGTCAAGAACGTTCTGCAGTTCTGTATTCAATGCCTTTATTTTTGCCTCGTTGCTCCAGCCAAGAACGTAACGGGAACGGTCGGCAATGCTGTGCCGGTCGTCTTTTTCATGACGCTGGCCGCCGCTTTTCAACTGACCGTCGCGAGAGATCGCCTGATGCTCTCTTCTGAACTGTTCCATACTTTCGCAGCAGATGTAATCAAAACGCTGGCCAAGCTCGCCGGCAAGCCAGTCGTAAAACTCAGAGTCAGCTTTGATCTCGAGTTTTTTGACCAGCGACTGTGGTTGCGGTTCAGCAACACTCGACCGTGCTTCTTTTTTGACTCTGAAATACACGAGGCGACCGCGCAGGTCGGTTTTATCGACCCACTCAGATACTTTGGCATAGTGTTTTTCAGGCACCAGCATTGAAAGGGCAAAGTTGTGCAGCAGGCGTTCGGCGGCCCCTTCCCATAGCTGTTCAGAGGGCTGTATCTGAATAAGCTCGCCGGCAAACGGAAGCTGTTGCTCATTAACCCCAATAGCTGCACACAGACTTGCTCTTATGGTGATTTGCGCCCCTGGAATATTACTGCGGCGCCTTTTAAGAGAGTCGATCTCTACTTCGAGGGCTGTTTTTCGGGTATTCAGGTCACGGGCTTCGACCTCGTGGTCGGTGATAGTTTTCTGCAGCTCATTATCGATTTTTACGAATTGCGGGCGCATCCGGGCGATTCTATCGCAGTTCTGCTGAAACTGGTCTATCGACTCTGGTGCCTTCAATTTCAGGTGTTGCGCCAGATTCTGGTATTTGTCAGATTTTTTGTCAGCGCTTGCTTTTTCACGGTTTTTATCAACGATCTTCGCCTTAACATGAGCTATTCGGTCGCCGCCATTTGTTGCAATCTGCTGTTTGAGGTCATCACGACTAGCCTGAAGATCTGAGTTCTTATGCTGCAAATCTGCTATTGTCTCGCCCAGCCGGGCAAGATTGCCGGTCAAAGCCTGCTGCTCATTCCGCAACAGATCGCTCTTTGCAGCGGCGAAATAATGTCTGAGACAATCACGGTTCTGGCGCTGCGCACTGATATTTCGATTCATCATGTCCTGTTGATCGCAGCTCGAAACGATTTCGCTCAGCTTGGCAATTTGGTCCTTTGCCGTAAGAACGAGCTTGTGAGCACGATGCAGATCATCGTAGTGTTTGAGCAGCTGGGCGATGCGCTCTTTGACGTCGAATTCCTGCAGCATGTGCTCACGGACAAAGCTGGTAAGATTGCCGACCGATTTCATCGAAACCGTCTGGTTGAAGAGTTCGAGCGCCTGGTCGCTGCTGATGCCAAAATGCCGTTTAAACTCGGCACAATAACTTGCAAAGCTTTCATACAAAGTGGCTTTGTGTGTCTTCAGCTTTTTCTTCAGGCCGGCAAGCTCAGAGCCGAAATTGGCAAAACCATGAGCCGCTAATTGCTCTCCTTTAAAAGCCCAGGCATCAATGGAAATCGGCCATACCATTGCAAAAAGCTCCGACGGCTCAGCGTTTATAAATTCGCCATCAGACTTCGGAGCATTCTTAATTTTTTTATTACCAATCTTTGCATTGGTTAACCTGCATTGATGATAACATTTTCCAGGGAAATAGTGAATAAACACGCTGCGGCGGGCGCAGAGGGCGTGATTAGTACCGAGATAGGAAGCCTGCGATATAAGCAGGTTGGCAAGAAGATTGTTGTGGGGTGCGGGCTGTGTTATCATCGGGATGACGGCGTGCCAGCACTTCGAGGAGGATTCGGGCTGATGAGCAGATTTTTCAATACCACGGGGCCATGCAACCCCGAAAGACATTATATGCTGCCGGCCCATGAACGACTTGTGGGAGCTCACCTTGAGCGCTATATTAAAAACCAGCTCTACTGGGTGCTGCACGCGCCGCGCCAGACGGGTAAGACCACCTTTCTGCAGAGCTGGATGCACGAAATCAACAGCGGCGGCGAGGGTGTTGCCTGCTATGTCAGTGTCGAGCGCTGCCAGGGGTTTCCTGATGCTGACGACTCCATACCGGCGATCTGCCGGGCAATTGAAGAATTTGCCGGCAAAGAACTGCCTTCAGAACAGGTGCCGACCTATCAGGCAATGGAATCAAGCAGTCAGTTGAGTTCGATGCTCAGCGCCTGGGCGGAACAGGTTGCGCCGAAGCCTTTGATCATCTTGTTCGACGAAGTCGATACCCTGCAGGATCAAGCGATGATCAGTTTTCTGCGGCAGTTGCGTTCGGGTTTCGCCGCGCGTGGCGTGGGCAAGTTTCCGGCGTCGGTGGCGCTGGTGGGCATGCGCGACCTGCGCGACTACCTGATTCGGTCGAAAGATGGTGTAGCGCTCAACCCGGGCAGCCCGTTCAATATCAAAGAAAACTCGGTGACTCTCAGCAACTTCAGCGCCGAAGACGTGGCTCGACTTATCGGTCAGCACATTCTCGAGACCGGCCAGCAATTCACCCCTGAAGCCATCGCACTCGTTTACGACCTGTCGCGCGGGCAGCCCTGGCTGGTCAACGCGCTATGCAAAAAATGCGCCTGGGAACTGGTACCGGAAGAATCACGCGAAACGGTAACGGCCGATCATATTCTTCAGGCAAAAGAGTTGCTGATCAGAGAAAGAGCCGTTCATCTCGACAGTCTGGCCGAGCGCCTCAAAGACCCGAAGGTCAAGCGCATTGTTGAAGCGATTCTCGTCGGCAAAAGCGACCCCGCAATCGGAAGGGCTGACCGTGATGTCGAACTATGCATGGATCTCGGCCTGGTAATCTTCGAAAATGGCCTGAGAATTGCCAACCCGATCTACCAGGAAATTATTCCGCGAGTTCTGAGCCAGAACGCGCAGGACAATGTGCCTGCACCCGAATGGCGCTGGCAGAAAGACGACGGTTCACTCGACTACGCGGCCCTGTTTGCCGAGTTTCAGGCTTTCTGGCGCCGCAACAGCGATGCCTGGGAAAGCAAAATGGAATACGTCGAGGCGTTTCCGCATCTGCTGGTCATGGCCTTTTTGCAACGGGTCATCAACGGTGGCGGCCGCATCGAACGCGAATACGCTGCCGGGCGCGGCCGGGTCGATCTTGCCGTCGAATGGCATGGCGTCTGGGCGGTCATCGAAATCAAGCTGGTTCACCCTCAAGACAGCCTCGAAACCACGATCGAAGAAGGCCTGAAGCAGACCGCCCGCTACCGCGATACGGTCGGGGCAAAAGAAGCCTGGCTCATCGTCTTCGACCGCCGCGACAAAAGCCGCACCCTGCCCTGGGAACAACGCCTCAGCCGCAGCACCCGTGATACCACAGGCGGCCCGATCGAAGTGGTCACCTGCTAGCCCATCGTGTCTTTCGACAGAAAGAATGTTCTGGCGCCGGTCTGGCGATGGTTACATATTGCCGATGCCGGCCATGAGGGCGGCGGCGATGAAGAGAAGCATGTTCAGGGTGACGAAGGCGAGGGTGACTTCATGGTGGGAATGGCCCTTCTGAACCGCCTGCTGGTAAAGATGCTGGCGGTGTGGTTCCCAGAAGCGCTCGCCGCGCAGAATTCTCTTGATGAGTGTGAAACTGGCATCGCCCCAGAATAGCGCCAGCAGCAGAAGAAATGTGTAAAAGCCGCCGGCCCAGCCGGTGCCTGAACCGATGGCGAGGCAGCCGAAAGCGTAGCCCAGAAAGCCGCTGCCGGCATCGCCCATGAAAATTTTGGCTGGCGGCCAGTTCCAGAAGAGGAAGCCGAGGGCGGCGGCCGCAATGACCCAGGCGACGGTCAGGGGTGCCATCAGGCCAAGGCGCCCGGCGATGTAACCGCCTCCGAGGGCGATGATTACGGCCTCGGCGCCGGCAAGGCCGTCGATACCGTCCATGAAATTGTAAAAGTTGATCGACCAGGCAACCCAGAACCCGGCGCAGAATTTTTGTGCCAGCGTTGTTTCGGGGGGCAGCAGTAGCTGAACTGCCCAGGCAGCGGCTATCACATGCACCATGAACCGGGTTCTCGCCGGCAGTGACGATTTATCGTCAAGCCAGCCGATCCAGGCCACGGCACTGCCGCCGACGCCGATCACCAGCGCCCAGTTGAGTGGCAGCAGATTCGGCCTGATCAGCCCAAGCAGGCTTATTGAAACAATTGAGGCCAGGGCCATGGGGGCGCCCCCGGCTCTGGGCATCGGTTGCTCGTGCAGGCTGCGCTGATTCGGGATATCCATGCAGAGCGATTTTTTGATCGAGACATAGCGCATGAAACCGCAGCCAATGCTCGAAAAAATCGTGGTCAGCATGCAGACGACCACCAGCAGAAAGGGGATTTCCATGAGAATGTTGACGTGCGGCATGCCTAAGCTCCCTTTCTGGTCTGCTCATTCTGGCTGGGGATGAAGTGGTCGATCAGGTGGCTCAGCACGCCACTGCTGCCACGGCGGGTGCAGTAAATAATGGGCAAGTTTTCTTTCGCGGCCAGGGGCACGAGTTCGCGCAGCAGGGTGTGAGAAATCTGCCTGACGATGACGACCAGGGCGTCGGTTTTGCCAAGCCCGTTGCGAAGATCGTGCAGGTTTTGAAAGCCGCTGTGCCATGTGACCACCAGGCTGTGGCGGGCCAGAACCCGTTCGTATTCAGGGCCGATGCGGTCGCCGCCAAAAATATGCAGGCGCTGGCCGCTGAACTGAAAGACTGCCGCCGCGCCCTCGCTGGCCGGAAACCCGCCGCAGAAACTGCATGACTGGCCTGACCTGCATGCGCGTGCCATAACCGCGAGGTGGGCGCGTTCAAGGCAGGCTGGTGCCGAGCAATAAGCGGCAACCGGCAGGCTGGGGCGCAACCCGGTGAGCACCTGGCGGTAATCGCGGCTGAATTTGAGCTGCTGATCTTTTTCGTGTTTAAAACTGACCTTCAGTTTGCCGAGTTCGCTGCAGAAAGCGTCGAAATCAAAGAGGTCGGCATTAAAAAAGGCTTGCAGCTGCCTGGTTGAAGCCGAAAGACTGACGAAACTCTTTTCTTCTGAGGTTTTAAGCGGTTCAAGGTAATAAATACCCGCCTCGCGTCGGTCGGTTTCGGCAAGACAGATGCCACGCACCGGTTTGTCTTTAAGATGCGCGTCACAGGCGACGCAGACCGGCAGTTTTTCTTCTTCGTCTGAGATGAACCAGAGGTTGTCAGATTCTTCTTTGAGATAGCCGAGCAGGGCGCGGCGCCCGTCGGTTTCGAGTGATACGAGCTTGACCGGCACGCCGTCAGAATCGCAGGCGAGCAGGGCAAACTCTTCGATGATGACTTCTGAAGACTTTACCAGCGGCGCCGGCAGGGTGACTGCCCGGCCGGTGACCGATATAAACAACCATTCAGGCTGCCTGCCGGGGTTGGTGACTCTTGTGACCAGCTGGCCGGCGATGAGTTGTGCCTGAGAACTCTGCTGCTCTTCGAGGTTTTTGAGCGCGAGTTGCAGGTTTTCGATGCGCCGCTGCTGGTCGGTATCGGTGCGCAGGCGGGCGAGCAGCTCTGACTTTTCGGTTTCGAGGCGTTCTATTGATTTGTCGCGGTTCTGCAGGGCTTTCTGCAAGCCATCTATCTGCTGCTGGAAATTGGCGTTCTCGTCTTTGAGAGCCGCGGTTGCATCGGTCATGGCCGCGATGGAATCGGCGTCGGTGTGGTCGGGTCGGGGTTTGCCGGCGGCGAAGTTTTTCAGCTGCAATTGCAGGCTGCTGATCTGGCGTTCGAGTTCTTCGAGCCTGGCAGAACTGCTTTTTAGCTGAAGAACGTTTTCTTCGAGATTGCGGTTCAGGGTTGAAACTTCTTTTTCGCGGTTTTCGAGGTCTTTTTTGAGCTGGCGATTGTCAGATTTAAGGTTTTCGTTGGCGGTTTCAAGTTCGCGACTTCGCTTAACGGCTTTGGTGGCCATTTCGGTGGTTTCGTGCAGGCGTTTTTCGAGGTCTGGCATGGCCAGGGCGGCGGCGGTGGCAGCTTTTTCTTCGAGTTCGAGTTCGGGGTGTTCGGCAAAATATTTTTCGTAAATTCGCCCGGCCCCTTTGCGCGGGTCGATGCGGGCCAGGAGTTTGATTTTGCCGGGTTTGCCGTAACTGCCGGCGATCAGCCTGGCGATATTCTCAGGGTTGGCCGGAACACTCAAAAACCCCATGGTTTTCGGGTTTTTTTCGATCCAGGTGAAGAGAATGATTTTGCGGAGTTCCTGGTCTTCGCCGGCGGCGTCCATGACCTCGTCGATCAGGGGGGGGCGGTTGGTAATTTTGTGCCGTCTGATGTAACGGGCGCATTTCTGGGCGAGGGGGCGGTTGGGCAATACCCAGTTCAGGAGGTCGGCGTCAGCGGTATCGCGACACAGATGCCCGAGCAGGTCGGTATCTTCGAGCAGTCGCGCAAAGACTGGTCCCCAGTAGTCTTCAGCCATTTGTCATATCCTTGAGGCGGTTGAGAATGTTCAATGCTTCGAGGGGCGTAATATTGTTGACATCGATGTGCGAGATCGCCTCGATAACCTCGTTGCCGGGGGCAAACAGGCTGAGTTGCTGCGGTTTGTGAGCGCCCGGGGAAGTGCGCAGTGAGCGGGTGACTCGATCGAGTTCTTCGAGTTCGGTTTTTTCGAGTTCAAAAAGTATTTCTCTGGCCCGTTCGATGACGCTGGCCGGCAGGCCCGCCAGGCGTGCTACTTCGATGCCGTATGATTTGCTGGCCGGCCCTTCGTTTATCGCGTGCAGAAAGACCATTTCGCCGGTTTTTTCGTTGTGACTGACGCCGACGTTGAGGTTGAAAACCCCTTTGTGAACGCTGTCGAGGTCGGTCAGTTCATGGTAGTGTGTGGCAAATAGTGTGCGGGCGCCGATGTGCAGGTTGAGGTGTTCTAGAATCGACCAGGCGAGCGACAGGCCGTCGAAGGTTGAGGTGCCGCGCCCGATTTCGTCGAGAATCAGCAGACTGCGATTGCTGGCGTTTTTAAGGATCGCCGAGGCTTCCATCATTTCGACCATAAAGGTTGACTGGCCGCGCACCAGATTATCAGATGCGCCGACCCTTGTAAAAATGCGATCTACCACGCCAATCTCGGCGCTGTCAGCCGGAACAAACGAACCGACCTGGGCCATGAGAACAATCAGAGCAGCCTGACGCAGATAGGTTGATTTGCCGGCCATATTTGGCCCGGTGATGATTGCCTGGCGCCGATCGTCGTTGAGGGTCAGATCGTTCGGGTGAAATTCGCCGTTGTCGAGGAATTTTTCGACGACCGGGTGGCGGCCTGCTTTGATTGCGATGCGGTTTTCGGCGTTGACGAGCGGGCGGCAGCAGCGGGTTTCGCCGGCGAGCTGGGCAAGTGAACTGATGACATCGGCGGTGGCGATGGCCATGGCGTTGTCTTTGATGGCCGGAATCTCTTCGAGGGCCTTTTTAACGAGGTTTTCGTAGATTTCTTTTTCGATGGCCGTTGACTTTTCGCCGGCGGTGAATGCCTTGTTTTCGTAATCTTTGAGTTCGGCGGTGATGAAGCGTTCGCCGGTGGTGAGGGTCTGCTTGCGCACGTAATTATCGGGAGCCTGGTCGGCCTGGGTTTTCGAAATTTCGATAAAGAAGCCGAATACGCTGTTTTTGCGCACTTTGAGAGTCTTGATGCCCGTGCGTTGCTTTTCTTGTTCTTCGAAACGGCGCAGCCACTCATCGCCATCACGAAGCAGGCCGCGGAGTTCGTCAAGCTCGGGGCTGATGCCGTCGCGAATCACGCCGCCATCGGCGAGTGCCGCCGGCAGTTCATCGCGCAACTGCGCGTCGAGATGGGCGGTCAGGTCGGCGAGGGGCCGGCAGTTCCCGGCAATTTCGTTGAGACCGGCTTCGCGCAGGCGATTCTGCAGGGCAGGCACCCGGCCGAGACCGAGGCTCAACGCCTGAAGGTCGCGCGGGTTGCGGCTGCCGAGGGTAATCTTGCTGAGAGTGCGTTCGAGATCGGGAACCCCCTTCAGGAGTTCTCGGGTTTCGGCGAGCAGCAGAGCGTTATTGACAAAGAGTTCGACCATATCGAGGCGGCGGTTGATGGCGGCCGGGTCGATCAGTGGCTTCAGCAGCCATCTTTTGAGCAGTCGTGCCCCCATGCTGGTGCGGGTGCGGTTCAAGACGTCGAAGAGGGTGCCGCCGATGTTCTGATTGCGGCCATTGGGAAGCAGTTCGAGATTGCCGAGCGTCGCTTCGTCGAGCACCATACCATCGCCGAGCCGGTATTCGCGTGGCAGGCTGAGATGATTCAGCGGGCAACGCTGCGTATCGAGCAGGTGATCGGCAAGCATGCCCAGGGTTTTAAGCACCAGCGGCGGCATGGCGAGAAATCTGGCGCGATGCTCGGCCGGGTAAAGGTTGCTGAGCATATCGACGGCTTCCGCTTCGCTGAGGCGGGCCGGGTGAATTTCGGCCTTGAGGTGCTGCCATGGCGCCGGAGCCGGCATTGCCCCTGAAGCATCGGTCAGGCAGAGAATCTCACGTGGCAGCAGGCGGGTGAATTCTTCGGGCAGCATGGCCATTTCGAGCTGATCGCCGCCGGTGATGATGACTTCGCCGGTGCTCAGTTCAACGGCAGCCAGGCAGAAGCGCTCGTTACTGCTGCCGAAGGCGGCGAGGTAATTGTTAGAGCTTTCTTCGAGCATTGTGGGGTCAGAAACGGTGCCCGGGGTGATGATGCGCACCACCTCGCGTTTAACCAGGCCCTTGGCCTTTTTGGGGTCTTCGACCTGTTCGCAGATGGCGACGGTGAAACCGCGTTGCACGAGTTTGGCAATGTAGCCATCGATGCTGTGATAGGGCACGCCGGCGAGGGGAACGGGGTTGCCGCTGCTTTTGCCGCGTGCGGTGAGGGTGATCTGCAATTCACGGGCGACGAGCACCGCGTCTTCAAAGAAAGTTTCGTAGAAATCGCCGCACCTGAAGAGCAGAACAGCGTTCGGGTTGGTCGCCTTGATATCTTTATACTGCTGCATCAGAGGCGTCAGGCCGGCTTCTGAATTCTGTCGGGCTTCGATATCAGGGTTCAGTTCTGTTTCTTTCATGGTGCTGCACTTATTCGTCGAATTTCAGCTGGTTCTGGGTGACGGGCGGTTCGGGCGGCCGCATGCCAAAGTATTCCCAGGCGGCGCGGGTTGCGATGCGGCCGCGACTGGTGCGGGCAATGAACCCGATCTGAATCAGAAAACTCTCATATACGTCATAAATGGTATCGGCCTCTTCGCCCACTGAAACGGCCAGGGTATCGAGGCTGACCGGGCCGCCGTCGAAGCGGCGCAACAAAATATCGAGGATTTTCCGGTCGATGTAATCAAGCCCCATGCGGTCGACCTGCAGCATCTGCATGCCGGTTTCGACGGTAGCAAGATCGACGGTCTGGCATTTGTTAACCTGGGCGACGTCGCGCATGCGTTTGAACATGCGTATCGCGACGCGGGGGGTGCCCCGGGCGCGTCTGGCGATTTCGCCGGCGGCTTCAGGGCTGACCGGGTATTGCAGGCGTGCCGAAACTGATTCGATCAGCCGGGTAAGCTCGCCGATCGAGTAATAGTCGATGCGCGAAACGACGCCGAATCTGGTGCGCAGCGGTGCTGAAACGTCGCCCTCGCGTGTGGTGGCGCCGATCAGTGTGAAGGGTTGCACTTTCATGCGCAGACTGCGGGCCGTCGGGCCTTTGCCGATGAGCACGTCGAAGTGGTAGTCTTCCATGGCGGGGTAGAGCACTTCTTCGACGTTCTTGCTGAGGCGGTGAATTTCGTCGATAAACAGCACATCGCCCTGACGCAGCCCGGTGAGCAGGGCAGCTACATCGCCGGCACGGTTGAGCACCGGGCCAGAGGTGATGCGTATCTGTACACCCATTTCGGTGGCGATAACGTTGGCGAGTGTCGTTTTGCCTAGCCCCGGCGGGCCGAGCAGCAGGGTGTGATCGAGTGGTTCGCCGCGTTCGCGGGCGGCGGCGATGAAGACGCGCAGTTTTTCGACAATGGCCGACTGACCGATGAATTCATTGAACTGGCGCGGGCGAAGGCTGGGCAGCAGAATTTCTTCGTCGCCGGGCAATGGGGTCCGTGCCAGGATAGACTCAGATTCAAGATCTTCGTCTGTTTCGATCTGGTCGGCGGCAAGCAGTTCTTCTGCTTCGTCGCGCAGGTTCTTTTTACGCATGCGGGTCTACTTTGCTGGTGATTTTAACTGGTTCATGATAACAGAAATGCCTGCATCAGGGAAGAGAAGAGTTGCCCACAGATAAACCCGTCTGGCCGCCGATCAGGAAGGGGATACTCAGCTGCTGAAGGTTCGCAGTACGGCTTCGATTATTTCTTCGATGGTTGAGGCGGGGGTGAAGCTGCGGGCGAGCTTTTTGAGGCAGTGGGTGATTTCTTTGCCGGTGTAGCCCAGGTTTTCGAGGGCTTCGCGCACATCGGCCTCGAACGGGATACCGCCGGTGCCGGACTCGGCTTCGTTTGCCGGGGTGACGGTGCCGATGCCGAGTTTGGCAATCAGTTCTTTTAGTTCGACGATCAATCTCGAAGCGAGTTTGGGGCCGACGCCTTTTAAAGAGGTTAGGCGTGCGGTGTCTTCAGAAAGAATCATGGATGCGAGGGCTTCGGGGGTGGTTGCCGACATGATGTTGAGGGCGAGTTTGGGGCCGACCTTGTTGACGCGGTTAAGTATTTTAAAGAGCTGGCGCTCGTCTTCGCTGGCAAAGCCGAAGAGTTGCGGGCCTTCGCTTTCGCGCCAGTGCAGGTGGCAGAGCAGGCTGACCTGCAGGCCTTTTTCGGGGAGCTGGCGGCTGGTAGAGAATGGCACAAGAATTTCGATGCCGATGCCGCGCTGGTCGATGACCACCCGGTGTGGTTGTTTGGTGTGCAGAATGCCGGTTACAAATTCGATCATTTTGGTTACCCCTGTTGATGCTGGGCGGTGGCCAGTGTCTTAAAAATCACCGCTATTATATCATCGAAAGCCGTTCGTGGCTTCAACGATTCGCAATCAATTTTATGATGCGGTTACAAATAACGACGCCGGGGCAGTTAGAAAACTGCCCCGGCGTGAAAATGCATGTAAAAGCTGGCGCTAGACCGGCGTTCAGCTTGCGCTCATCGCCATTTCCATGTCTTCGTCAGAGATATCGTAGTTGTAGTAGACATCCTGGACATCGTCGTGTTCTTCGAGGGCATCGACGAGTCTGAGAACTTTGGCGACATCGGCGCCGGTGACCTTGACGGTGGTTTTCGGCACTGACATGACCTTGGCTTCTTCGATTTTCAGGCCCTTTTCGTCAAATACCTGACGGGCGGCGAAAAAGTCACTGGGGGCGCTGAATATTTCGAACCCGTCGTCGATGACCTTGAGGTCTTCGGCGCCTGATTCGAGAACGATTTCCATCAGGGTGTCTTCGGTCTGGCCGGGGTTGGTTTCGCTGGGCAGATAGAAGTAGCCTTTGCTTTCGAACATGAACGACACGCAGCCAGGTACGCCCATGTTGCCGCCATTCTTGCTGTAAATCTTGTTGACTTCTGCGACGGTGCGGTTGGTGTTGTCAGTGAGGCAGCGGGCCATGACTGCGACGCCGCCGGGGGCATAGCCTTCATACATTACTTCTTCGTAATTGACGCCTTCAAGTTCGCCGGTGCCCTTTTTGATGGCACGTTCGATGTTGTCTTTAGGCATATTGCTGTCTTTGGCAGAAACGAGTGCAGTGCGCAGCCTGGGATTGCTGTCGGGGTCGCCGCCACCCATGCGTGCTGCAATGGTGATTTCTTTGATGATCTTGGTGAACTGACGACCTCTGATCGCGTCTACTTTGGCCTTAACGTGCTTGACCTTGGCCCACTTATTATGACCTGACATTAAACCCTCCAGATTTTGCGAAGTGTCGAATATTATAACACAACCCGCACCTTAGAGCAATGTACAGAAATTCGAGGCAAACGAAAACTTTTTTCTCTCCAACAGCGGTATCACGGCATGTCAGTCGTTGCAACGCTCTGCGAT
>DAOPYA010000088.1:0-17304 GCA_035352635.1 Candidatus Rifleibacterium sp. | reverse complement strand
GGCGGGTTCGAGTGAGAATGGGTGATCGGGGCCCTGCATGCTGCGCGACAGAGTAAAATGCTTTTCGATGATACAGGCACCGCGGGCCACAGCCGCCACATCAGTAATATGGCCCCGCGTGTGGTCAGAAAAACCGACCGGCAGCTGAAAAGCCTGTTTCATGGTATCCATCGCCCGAAGATTGATGTCTTCGTAGCGCGGCGGGTATGCAATGGCACAGTGCAGCAGGGCAACCTGACTGTTGCCGCCCTCTTTTATGGCTGCCAGAGCGACTTCGATATCTTCGAGATTTGCCATACCCGTTGAGAGGATAATGGGCCGGCCGGTGGCCGAAATTTTTCTGAGCATCGGCAGGTGGGTGATTTCAAAACTCGCGACCTTGAAGGCGGCAACGCCTGCAGCTTCAAGCTCATCGACCGCTGCGAGATCGAAGGGTGTCGAAAGAAACATAATGCCCTTTTCGCGGCAACAGGCCATAAGGTCGGGTATCCAGTGCCGGGGAATTTCGTTTTTCTTAATGACATCCCAGAGGGTTTCATCATCTTTCGCCAGCTTTTCTTTTTTTAAATAGCTGGCCATTGGGGTCTTTTTTGAATAAATCGCGTCGGCCGAAAAAATCTGAAACTTAACCGCATCAGCACCGGCTTCTACTGCAACATCAATCAGTTGTTTCGCAGTGGCAAAATCACGATTGTGGTTGCTGCCTGCTTCGGCAATGATGAAGCACGGATGTTTATCGCCAATTTCAAAATTACCAATTTTCATTGTTTCTTCTCCAGTCGGCATCAAATAGCGGAACAGTATGCCATTGAAGGGTTTCAAGGGCATCAACACATCTCAGCGCCCCGCGGCCGTCAATTAGTCGTTGCTGCCGGTCACGCATCTGCTGCCAGAATTCAGGTTCAGTGTGCAGCCTGGCCAGGGTTTTGCGAATAAAGTCACCATCTATCAAAGTGCTGTCGCCAATGCCAAGGCTGGTTTTAACGCGGCTGATAACTTCATCGGCGCAGAAACCGCGCTGCTGAACACTCTGGGTCTGAGCGGGGCCTGCACTTTTTACAAAAGTCTGCAAACCATTTTCGAGCCATTTAGATTGTAACTCAATGTTGATCTGCGAAACAATATCGATAAGAAAGCTTGTGGCCTGTTCCCTGATAACCACTGAAGTCTGCTGCTGATTATCGACCCAGAGCAGGCACAGACTTGGAATCCCAAGCGTATAGACCTCCCAGAGGGTTGTTCCACCGGCAGTAATTGCCAACGAAGCACTGGCGAGCAGGTCTGGAAAAAGGCGACTGTCAAAATTACAGTATCGCTGGGTTGGGTGACGACTTACCCATGCTTCGATTTCCTGGTGCGGGCAATTGTCAGAGG
Organism: Candidatus Rifleibacterium sp.; assembly: GCA_035352635.1. GTDB lineage: Bacteria > Muiribacteriota > Ozemobacteria > Ozemobacterales > Ozemobacteraceae > Rifleibacterium. The sequence goes on along the minus strand of DAOPYA010000088.1, from coordinate 15,930 downwards.
CCGAAACGCAAACCCGGTTGCTGATATCTTCAGGAATGGCCTCAAGCACTTTCATCAGGTGCTCAACGACATCGCCGCCACCGAGTGTCACGATAACCGGCCCGTCTTCACGGTATGATCGGCCGGTCAATGCCATAATCTCTGGCCTGATGAGGGTATATTGCTCACCGCACAGCACCACCGGGATTTTTTGTCGCTGATAAGGCAGCGGGTCAAAAAGCGGGTTCGGGTTGATCACGGCCTGAGCGGGCGTATCACGGTTAGCGAGATCATCTATGACGATCACCGGAACACTCTGTGAATTGAAGCGTTGCATATAGGCAAAATCATCGCGGTTGTAGCGGTAGGTATCGACGATAATGCAATCGAGGTTCCAGATAAAACGGCCTGACAGAATGTTAAAAAATTCCATGACGTCATCACTCGAATCAGGGTAATACGGAAAATCAATCAGATTGATAACAGCATTGACGCCGGCGCGAGCCGATGAGAGCAACTCTGCGGGCAGGCCACGGCCAACAAAAAAGACCACCCAGTCACGTCTGATCATTTCGAAAGCCAGGGTTCGACATCGCATGAAATGCCCCATGCCAACACCGGGGCCGGCGTCAACCCTGAAAACCGCGGCTCTGGTCGCCACCAGACCTCTGCGGTTAAAGGTTATTGCCATTTCAGAATACGGTTCTCGGCCGCCACCGATTTTTTAACGCCTTCAAAGCGGTCAATGCCCGAGTTAATCTGCAGTAGCTGGGGGTTCTTTTCAAGAAAGGCCATTATCTGATAAAAAGAGAATAGCTCAGGTGAACCGGCAAAATGGGTGAAGACCTCTGATAAAAGCCGGTAATCGGTTTCACGGTCGAGGGTCAGCCTGATATGCTCATGGTTCAAGGCAAAGCTGAGATTGGCGGTTTTAAATTTTTCGGTATTCTCGCGTATATAGAGGGTTACGTGCTCGCGGTGCGAGGTCAGACGCGCCTCGACATGCACGCGACGCAGGCAGGCGCTGCTGACAACTTCGGCATCGAATCCGATGGGAAACGTTGGCGGGATAACATTGGAAGTGTAGTCACAGGCACCAGCGGCGTGAAGCGCCAGCAGGGCATCGATGATACCGGGGTCTATCAATGGGCAGTCTGCGGTTATTCTGACGACATTTTCGCAGGGAAAACTATCAATGGCGAGCAGATAGCGCGCCAACACGTCTTCGGCACTGCCACGCACTGACGCTATGCCCTGTTCATGGCACCATTCGGCAATCTGATTGTCTTCGGGCCGGTCGGTAGTGGCAACCACCACGCGATCAATTAACCTGGCAGCACCGCTACGCATGATCACGTGTTCGATAACCGGGCGGCCGGCGAGTTGAAGCATGGTTTTTCCAGGCAATCTGGTCGAACCCATGCGTGCCTGGATCACCACCTGATTTTTAACCATTTCGCTCAAGCAAGAGCCTTTCTTAAGGCGACGCAGACGCGATCTATCTCTGTATCACCCACTTCAGGGAAGCAAGGCAGAGAAAGAGCCTGGCGGTAGTAGGCGATTGAATCTGGTATTTCGGCAAGATCGATGGTTCTTGCATAATAGGGCATCAGCGGCACCGGGATATAATGAACCTGGGTGCCGATGCCGTCAAGCTTGAGACGGCCCATCAATTCAGCCCTGCTGAGGCCGGCAGCAGCAAAATCGATTCTGACAATTGCCAGATGAAAAGCATGACTGACCCCATCAGCATCAGCAGGGAAATGCACGTTCGGCAAATTCGCCAGCCTGGCGCGGTAAGCAGCAACGATTGTCTGACGCTGCACAATATTGGCCGCCAGTCGCCGAAGTTGCGACACGCCCAAAGCAGCCTGAAAATCGGTCATGCGGTAATTGAAGCCAAGACTCTGCATTTCGTAATACCAGGGGTTAACCTGGCCATCAGGAGCAAAAGCCTCTTCATGATTCGCAAAATTGGCGCTGTCGCGCACGATGCCATGGGTGCGATGTTGACGCAGACTGGCGGCAAAACGGTCAGAATGCGTGGTGATCATGCCGCCCTCACCGGTGGTAATGTGCTTAACCGGGTGAAAACTGAATACCGTCATATCGACTTCAGGGTATTCGCCAATTTTCCAGCGAATGCCGAGGTTGTCTTCCCAGCTGGCACCGATTGAATGGCAGGCATCCTGAATCCAGATAAAGCCAAATTCGCGTTTAAGCAGCGCGAACGCCTGCATATCACATGGGTGGCCGGCAAGATCGACGGTAACAACCGCCTTAACTGGCCGGTTTTCGGCAGCGCAGCGTTCGAGAATCCGCCGACAGACCAGCGGCGACATCGTCAGCGTCGATGGATCAATATCGGCAAACAGAACCTGGGCGCCGACATATCGGGCGCAGTTGGCACTTGCCACAAAAGTTACCGGCGGCACCACCACCCGGTCACCAGGCCCGATGCCGGCCGCAATCGCTGCCAGATGAAGCGCCGCGGTGCCATTGCTGCACGCCACCGCGAACTGAGAACCGACCTCATCGCAGACCGCCTTTTCAAAAACCTCGACAACCGGGCCCTGGGTCAGAAAATCTGATTTCAGCGTCTCAACAACTGCCTCGATATCTTGGGCAGTGATGTGATGACGGCCATAGGGGATAAATTTCACTCGACAACTCCATCCTGTTGCAGAACCTCTTTGAGCTGCGCGGCATTGAGCCATTGCGTGTTGGTATCGCTGGAATACTCAAAATCGTTGAGAACGGGCGTTGCGCCTTCAGGAAGAACAACTTTCCAGAACGGGAAATCTGGCATCTTGATGTAACGGTCACGCAGTTCAAAAAGATTGCGCGAGTCGTCACGCGAAATCATCATTTCGTGAAGCTTTTCGCCAGGCCTGATGCCGACCACTTTGATTCGGCAGCCCGGAGCCACCGCTTCGGCGAGATCGGTGATGCGCATACTCGGAATCTTCGGGATAAACAACTCACCACCACTCATCAACTCGAATGAATCAATGACAAACTGCACTGCCTGCGGCAGCGTGATCCAGAAACGGGTCATCCGCTCGTCAGTCACCGGAATCTCGCCAGTCGGGGCCAGCTGCCTGAAGAGAGGCACGACGCTGCCCCTGCTGCCGAGAACGTTTCCGTATCTGACGACCGCAAAACGTGTATTCAGTTTGCCTGAGTAGGCATTTGCCGCTACAAAAAGCTTGTCAGAGCACAATTTGGTCGCACCGTAGAGGTTCACCGGGTTGCAGGCTTTATCGGTACTCAAGGCCACGACTTTTTCAACCCGGGCTTCAAGAGCGGCGTTGATAAGATTCTGCGCACCCATGATATTGGTCTGCACCGCTTCAAACGGGTTGTATTCTGCCGCCGGCACCTGCTTGAGCGCCGCAGCGTGAATGACATAGTCAACCCCGGTCAGTGCGCGATAAAGCCTCTTTTCATCACGAACATCGCCGATAAAAAATCGCAGTTTATCTGAAGTAAACAGCTGGGTCATCTGGTATTGCTTGAATTCATCGCGTGAATAAACAATAATCTTATGGGGGTCATGCTCTCTGAGCACTTTTTTAATGAACGCCTTACCGAAAGAGCCTGTTCCACCTGTGATCAGAATTGTTTTGCCAGTTAAAGCCATCGCCATATCTCCATTTAATTGCGACCACTGAGGTCGATCATGCTGTTATCACCGATATTGAGACGCTGTAACTGCCCGGTCAGTTCAACGGCATCGCCAACCAGCGATTCTTCAAGCATGGTGTTCTTCAATACTGAATTCGGGTTGATAACCGAATTGCGAATGATTGAATCATGTATCCGGCAACCCTTGGCGATTGAAACGTAAGGGCCGATAACACTGTGTTTGACTTCAGCAGTAGGGTCGATAGACACCGGAGGTATTATCACACAGCCTTCGATACAGATATGGTTTCCGGAAGCCCGTTCAAGCAGGAACCGGTTGGTCTTCAACAGGGTTTCGGGTTTGCCGCAATCGAGCCATTCTTCTATTTCAGGGGCGCCGAGACGCATGCCATCTTTGATCATCAGCTTGAAAACCTCGGGAAGGTAGAATTCGCCCTTTACCCGCAGGTTCTGCTGAATACTGCGCTGAATGTATTGCATGAAGCGCTGCCCATCCTTAAGGTAATACATGCCGACCTGGGCAAGATTGCTGACCGGCTGATCGGGCTTTTCGACCATATCGACTATGATATTGTCTTGCATGACATTGACACCAAAGCGTTTGGGGTCTTCGACTTCTTTCGAGTAAATAAGGCCATCGAGACCCTCACACAGAATCGGAATACGTGCAAGATCAGTAACAAAGAGAGTGTCGTTGAACACCACCAGAACGTCATCACCCGGAGCAATACGTGGCGCCGCCAGGGCAACCGCATGCGCCGGCCCGAGCAGTTCGGTCTGCTGAATATACGAGGCCTTCAGATCGGGGTAATGCTTCTGAATATAGGTTTGAAGAATCTGCCCGTTCTCATCAGTTATTATGACGTATTCGTCAGCCTTCAGCTTTTTGAGACCATCGATAACGTGCTGCAATACAGTTTTACCTGCCACTCTTACCAGCGACTTCGGCTTGGTCAAGGTATGCGGCCTGAGCCGCGTGCCTTTGCCCGCGACCGGCAGAATAATTTTCATTGCTTCCTCCCGATCCCTTCATATTCAAAGCCGAGTTCTGCCATCTTGGCCGGTTCGAACAAATTGCGACCATCAAAAATAATGGGATTTTTCAAAAGTGATTTAACTTTATCGAGGTCAGGCCTTCTGAATTCGTTCCATTCGGTTACGATTACCAGGGCATCAGCACCCTCAAGTATGTCATACATTTTTTTGCCATAAACGATACGATCAGCAAAGGTCTTGTGCGCTTCCCGGGCCGCTTCGGGGTCATAGGCCCTGACCTTGGCGCCGACCGCGAGCAGGTTTTCAATCAATACAATTGAAGGCGCCTCGCGCATGTCATCGGTATTTGGCTTAAAAGCCAGACCCCAGACGGCGATGGTCATATTTTTAAGGTTCTGCCCGAACCGGGCTTGCAGTTTATTGAACAGTACGCGTTTTTGACGGGTATTGACCGCTTCGACCGCTTCGAGAATTTCGAGGCGATAACTGTTCTGTTCACCCATTTTAACCAGGGCCTGCACATCTTTCGGAAAGCACGACCCGCCGTAACCGGCGCCCGGAAAAATAAACGGGTAACCGATTCGACTGTCAGAGCCAATTCCCTGGCGCACCTGCGCGATATCGACGCCAAGTTTCTCGCAGAGGTTCGCGATGTCGTTCATAAAAGAGATACGGGTAGCCAGCATGGCGTTGGCTGCGTATTTGGTCATTTCTGCTGACGCCAGATCCATTACCAGCACTGGTTTGCCGGTTCTGACGAACGGAGAATACAGTTCTTTCATCAATTCACCGGTTCTGACATCGTCACAGCCGATCACCACGCGATCAGGCTTCATAAAATCATCAATGGCGTTGCCCTCTTTGAGAAATTCAGGGTTGCTGACCACGTCAAAGGGAATTTTTTCGCCACGGCGGTCGAGCTCTTCTTGAATGGCTGCTTTAACGCGGGCGCCAGTGCCAACCGGCACCGTCGATTTGTCGATAATGACACGATACTCGCTCATGCTGCTGCCAATGCCCCGGGCTACCTTAAGAACGTGTTGCAGATCTGCCGAACCGTCTTCACCTGGGGGGGTTCCGACCGCGATAAAGAGAAGCAGACACTTTTTGACCGCATCTTCGAGACAGGTGGTGAACGTCAGGCGTTCTTCGGCTACATTTCGCTTAACCAGGCCATCAAGACCCGGCTCATAAATTGGAATAATACTGTTATTAAGATTTTCTATCTTCTTCGCGTCGGTATCGACGCAAACTACATCATTACCTGACTCAGCAAAACAGGTTCCGGTGACCAGCCCAACGTAACCGGTTCCGATCATGGCGATTTTCATAAGACGATACCTTTCTCTTGTGCGGTTGCTTTATGGTAAAGTGAGAGTCATAATACCACCTGCCTTAAAAAATTCAAACCTGCAAGAGTCATAGATCATCAAATGATAAGAATTCTCGACAAATACATCTTTAAACAGCTGATCGGGCCGTTTTTCTTCGGTTTTTTTCTTTTCGTTACCATTATCGCCATCGACCCGCTGATGTCGACCCTGCAGAGCATTGTCAACGAAAACGTGCCGATGAGCGTCATGGTGCGCTGGTTTCTCAACCGCCTTCCCCAGGATATGATTTTTACATTTCCGATGTCGGTGCTGCTGGCCAATCTTCTCGTGTTCGGCCGCATGTCAAAAGACTCTGAAACTACGGCCCTGCGAGCTGGTGGAACCAACTTTTTTCGCATTCTGGTGCCGGTGGTCATCTTTGCCCTTGTGGTCACCGCTTTCAGCTTTGTTTTTAACGAGCTCGTGGTGCCGACTGCCAACCAGGAGGCCCGCAATATCAGACGCCTTGAAATATTGCGCCTCGTCGAACCCGAAGCTACCGAAAATTCGGTAATGCGCACCTCTGACGGCGCCTTTGCCTACGCCCGCAAGGTCTTTGAAAAGCGTGGCCTCATGGAAAAAGTGCTGCTCGAATATTACGACAATCAGGGTGTTCTTGAAAAGCGCATATCGGCCGCAACTGCCGAATGGGACGGCGCCGCCTGGGTCTTACAATCGGTAATTGAGCAGTCTTACAATCAAACCGATGGTCTGGCCTCGCCGACTATCCGCAACCAGTTGCGCATCACCAGTATCGAAGAAAGCCCTGAAGATTTTGCCAGGCAGAGCAAAAAGCCCACCGAAATGAGCTACAACGAGCTTAAAGATCGCATCGATGCCTATGAGCGCACCCAGTTCATGGATACAACCGAAATGCGGGTCGGGCTGGCAATGAAAACCTCGCTGCCGTTTGCAAGTTTCTTTTTTGCAGTCATCGGCGCCAGTTTTGGCCTCACGAACAGTCGCAGCGGCGCTTTTATCGGTTTTGGCGTCTCAATCCTGATCATCTTCATCTATTACGTGATGATGAGCTTTTTTACAGCCCTTGGCAAATCAGGGTTTCTGCCTCCAATGCTATCGGCCTGGGCACAGAACATCATTTTTGCCTTTGTGGGCTTTTATATCGTTAAAAGCATCAACGACTGAAACGCCATGCAGCAGAAAAAGCCATTCAGCAAGCTCTTAACGGCAAGTCAGGCGTTTATTGTCGCCGGAATAATGCTGTTACTGTCGGCGGCGTCACTGTCAGCCGAAATTTTCAGGCCTCTGCAGATTTTTCTGCCCGGTAATCTTGCCGGGCGGCTGACTGAACTCGACGAAGGCTTGCAAATGCAGCCTTCAACCGGCTGGAAAATCCCCGACACCATCGACGCCTTCAAAAAGGACCGCCACAAAGACCTGGTGGTTTTCGGCACTGGCAACGATTCTGATATTTTTGCACCGCTCAGCTTTCTTGACAGCGGCCGATTCGAAAGAGAACTCATCGAACGCTGCCAACCAGAAGCCACGGGTATCAGCCCGGCTGACCTCGAAACCTTTAATAACAGCACTCTTGACCGGGCGATTCGCCGCCGGGTTTTTACAAACCTCGACAGCGGCGACGGCGCACCTCTTTTTTTAACGCATTTTGTACGACCTCTGGGCAGGCGCACCCTGTGGTTTTTCAATTTCATTGAGCCGGGTTTCTGCAAAGACCTGCCAGCCAAAACCCTGGGCACCGCAGTTGTTGAAAACCCGGCCCGCTCTCTGCTCCGCTTGCAGCCAGACTTTCAAAACAACGACATCAGCATCTCGATTTTATATGCCGGCCCCGCCACCGCCAGCGACTTGAGTGCAGCATTTAAAAAATTCCCAGGCTGCCATTTCATTATTCAGATACCGTTTCGCCAACAACCGGCACTATTTTCTACCTACAGCCCTGAACCTGATGCCAACGTTTATCGCATGTCGCTGCGGCCCGGGCATCAGTCATTACCGCTGATCAACGTTTTAATGCGCAACTACGGCCCGCCGCGCCTGACCCTGCGCATGCTGCCCCTGGCCAGAAGTCGCTCAACAAATGCGGCTGGCTGGCACCGGCAAACCGAAGAGCGCCTTAAACCTTCTCTTTACCAGACTCTTAAAGTTGTCAAAACCACCTTTCAGGCATCTTCAATGGCTCTACACCTGAGTTTGCAGAGCCAGGCACACATGCTGCGCATCTGCACCGCTGCTGACATTGCCATGGTGATTCCGCCAGAAACAAAGCATATCAACGACAATGTCATCTGTACTGCCCACATTCTTTTGAGTATGCCAAACGATCAGGTTCACCGCTTCAGAATCAGCGGGGCTGAACTGTTGCAGCTTTCTGAAACTCTGATCAAACAACGGGGCATTGAAGCCCTGGCGTTTTCCGGCTGTGACTTTAACTGTCTTGGCGGGCAGGTCACCGGTTTCAGGGTAGGCGGGCAACTGCTTGATCCGGGCAAACAATACATGGTAAGCACCTCAGGCAAAACCCTGGCCGACCCGGTTATGCAAAATTTTCTAAAGAACCGGCCACTGGAAGCGTATGACGGGCAGACCATCTGGAATTGCTGGAAAAAAACTTTGAAAACCATTAGAATATCTGACGAACACCTTTTTGATTAAGGAATAAAGATGACGAGACGCAGCGGAGTTCTATTCACATTAGCCATGTTCGTTTTGTTCTCAGGGGCTTCAATGCTATACGCCGACAACGCATCATTCACTCCCGACCCAGAAATAACCGCAAAAATAGCCTCTGACCCCGGGATTATCGAAAAAAAATTGATCTCTTCAATGAACAAAATCCTCGAGAATCCGGCTTCGCTAAGCATCGTTCTGACTCCGATCAGCGCTGAAGACACGGCCCGCGGTCGGTTCAAAAAGGTTATGGTACATACGGCACGCGGTAGTGTCGATAATCTGGCGCTCAACCGTGCCGACATCGACTTTGAAGACGTGCAGCTCGACACCACCAAACTTCTCAACGAAGAAAAAATTGACCCCGTTTCCATGAGCAATATTTACATGGATGTAAGTGTTCTTGAAGCCGACCTGAACAAGTTTGTCGAAGCCAAGAGCAAATCAATCAAGGTCGATCGACCGAGAATCGAAATATCTTCGGGGTCAATGCGCCTTTCGGGTTCAACCAGATATGGCCTGGTCAAGGTTGAATTCTGGGCGACCGGCCAACTATCGGTCAAAGACCAGCGTGAAATCTGGTTTCACGCCCACAAGATGAAAGTTAACCGCATGATCATGCCCCGATCATTCGTCGGTATGATCGTTAAAAAAATCAATCCGGTATTGAACCTCGAAAAATTTCCCTTCAAACTGAATCTTGATGCCATTGAACTGAATGCCGGCGAGATGCACTTCACCAGTTTTCGCAAGGGTAGCCACAATAGCCAAAATAATTGAAATTAACCTGCTTTTTTTTGCAAATCAGGCGGGTTTACGGTAAAATAGCAACGTTCAAATCAAATCTGGAGGTAATATGAAGAAACTACTGGTAATTCTTCTTGGATTCTTTTTTGTGATGCCCGCTTTTGCAGGCACTATTAATGCGGTCAGCAATGAAGTCTGGCTCGACCACCTTTCGCAGATGCAGTCGCTCAGACAACAGATTCTCAGCCTGGTGACCAAATCAGCTCCAAGCGCTGAAGATCGTCAGAATCTCGAAGCACTCAACCTTACTTTTGCCGAAAAACAGGCTGACTGGCAGAACTATCTTGAAACAGTTGCCCAGGGCAAACAGTCCGAAGTCAGCATTTCTGAAGAACCCGCCAAGGCACCCACCTGCCAGAAAGCAGACAAGAAGCCCTGGTCGAGATACAAAAAGCATTCGAAAAGACATCATTCCCACAATAGCAACAAGCCGGCATGCTGCGGCAAAAATGCCGACAAATGCAAAGAAGCAATGCAGAGCAAATGCGCCGAAGCAGGCAAAAACAAGGCATGCTGTGGCAAAGGCACTGACAAATGCAAAGAAGCCATGAAAAGCAAATGTGGGGAAGCCGGCAAAGACAAAGAAGGTTGCGGCAAAATGGCCGACAAATGCAAAAAAGCCATGCAGAGCAAGTGCGCCGAAGCAATTAAAAACAAGGAATGCTGTGGCAAAGGCACTGACAAATGCAAAGAAGTAATGAAAGGCAAATTGGCCGAAGTCTGCAAAGAAATGGGTTGCTGCGGCAAAGGCACTGATAAATGTTTTAAAATCATGCAGAGCAAATGCAAAGAAGCAGGCAAAGATAAAGCATGCGGCGGCAAAGGTGCCGGAAAATGCAAGAAAGCCAATAAAAGCAAATGTGCTGATAACTGCAAAGATAAAGCTGATAAAGCCGACAAAGCAAAGTGCGGCAGCGACAAAAAATCTTGCGGCGGCTGCAAGTAAACTGTCTACTAATAAAAAAGGCGCCGGGTAACCGGCGCCTTTTTTGTTACAGTTTGTTCACGTGGGCGGCCATGACAAAATCATTCTTGTGCAGGCCATTGATCTTTGATGTCTTGAACTTAACCTTGCAGAACCCCCAGCCAAGGGTTATTACAGGGTGATGCCCCATCTCTTCGGCCAGTCGGCCAACTTTAACAGCAAAATCGAGAGCCTGGGCAAAATCTTTAAAAACAAATTTGCGCACGATCTCTTTTGCATCGGCATCAAGCTGCCACTCTGGCAGGCCAGCAAGAAAGGTCTCGCATGATTCCCGGCTCAGAGGCGGAGTTTCTGAGCTACAGGGCACACAAACTCGATGTTCCATGAGGGGTTCCTCCCAGTCTTGAAGTAGAATATTGCAGGCTTATGAACCAGTTCCACTTTGTTTTTCAGGGTTCAATAGGCAGAGCGAGAACAGCACTGCTTCAATTTTATCACAATAGCCCGGCAAATTAAAATGGGTGGTACCAGTCAATGCAACCAGCACATGCTGAATCTTCAACAAATTGCCGGGCGAGGTGCTCAGCGCGAAAGGCTCTGGCTACATCTGACTGCCAGATTTCCTTGAGCGGCAGCGATTTCACGTCACCAAAGGCAAATTTTCCGTCGTAGTCATACGGGCAGATGGTCACCCGGCCATCGCTGAGAACAGTGACTCCAAGCATGGCATGCCGGCAGGGTCGCCGGCGCACCGGTTTAAAATCAACTCGCGAGGTTTTGGGCCGCGCACCACAATAAACAGCTTCACCAAGAATCTGGTACCACTGAATCGGCTCAGGTTGCTGGTCAAAAGGCCAGCGAAAGAAATTTTCGCGAAAAACTGGCCGGACTACCTGCTTCCAGTAATTGATGAACGCCTGCATCTGACCATCGGTTTTGTCAGTTCGCAGGCAGCTTACGCCCACATCTGGGAACCGGTCTGGTTCAGCGCGTTTCCGCACCTTGGCCATGTTCAGAAAGGCCTCGATGTTTTTCCAGCTGCAGCCGGGTCGTCTCGCAAGAAAACCATCATCAGAAAGGCTATCAGTGCTGATTCTAATCTGATCGAGAGCGCTGAAAGGAAATTCATCGCCAGGCAGTTTCTGCAGCGAGGTAATCAGCATTGTATTGAAACCAGAGACAGCGGTCAGCATTTTGGGCAGAAATGGGTTCAACATCGGTTCGCCCATACCCGAGAAAACCCAGCGGCAATCGTCGCCTGGCCGCCAGCCCTCAAGCACTCTCGCAAAAACATCAGGGGTCATCATCAGTTTCTGGCGCTGCATCAGGGGATAGACGCAACCGTAGCAGGTGGCATTGCAGATATTCGCCGGCTCGACGTTAAGCACCAACGGGGCATAATCACAAAATTTAGCTGCCCAGTCTGAGGTTTCCAGCCAGGATTCATAAGAAAATTCAGAAACAGCAAAGTTTTTGCAATGTGCCGCGCCGATAGTATGAGCGGCCCGCCATGAATTCAGCCGCATATCAACCTGCAAAGCCGGTCTGATTCGCGGGCAATGGTATGATCCAACTTTGAATGGATACAATGGCTTGCGAATGGCCCACGCCAACCCGCCCCTGGCCCACATCAGATCGGGGTGACTGTTCATCAGGCCATTCAACAGGTCTGCCGAAAAAATATGCCAGCCGGCACCACACAGCAGTTCGGTGGCGACCGTCACATCGAACGCCTCACGCTGATGCAGTTTCAGGCTTTCACAAACAGCTCTGGTATCGATCAGCAGGTTGGTCAGCGGCATAAGAAAAGCAGTTGACCAGCTTTTTTCGCTGACGGCAGCGGCAAAGGCGGCCCCAACCCAGGTATCGTTTCCGGTGTCGTCTTCAAGGCCCCAGTGCTGCTGCTGCAGCATCACAGGCTTTTCCTGCACCCGGGTAAGATCGAAGCGGCAAACCCCGAGGCCAAGATGTTCAGCCAGTTTTGCCAGCGGGGCATATTCTTCGCGATCAGGAATCAGCAGCAGCATCTGCCCCGGCAAGCCACGAATTTTGCAGCGGTTAACCAGAATTTCAAGAGCCGAAAGCCCCTGAAAAACCGGTTCATGTAAGGGAAAATTGCTTCGATAAAGGTTTTTCAGGCCGTCAACATAGAAAATAATTCCGGAACTGATCGCTGACTCCCTGATAATTGTATTTTCAGAGGTTGAAACACCCTGAATAATTGGCACAGACGAGATTGTACCGCAAAGCGACATAAAAAAAAAGAGAAAAATCCGGCTGGACTTCTCTCTTTTTTTACAGCAGAGATCAATCAGGTTCAGGCATAAAGGTCAACCATTTTGCCCAGGCCAGTCGCTTCAGATTCAGCGACTTTTGAGCTGTTCGTCATCTTGATCAGCTTTTCTGCGAGATCTACAGTTGCCTGCTGAGCATTTTCAAGTACTTTCATCAGTTCAGCGGTTGATGAGCCACCTACAGAGCTTACTCCGGCCAAAGCAATCACCTGCCTTTCTTAATTAAACGGCTACATTCAGTCTCGGACGTTGCGGAATCGCCTGCTGCGAACTCTGGTGTTTCTGCATTGCTTGTTCCCAGGTGTTGCGCAGATTCTGTATCAGGGGCTTGATCTCAAGCATCGGCTTGATATCTTTTCTGACGTTGGCGTCTCCGAGACGCTCAAGAAAGAAAACATACAATCTTTCAAGGTTAACGGCGATATCGCCGCCCCTTTCCTTGTCAAGGGCTGCCATCAGTTCGGCAAAAATTGCCTGAACCCGCAGCAACATATTGCTGATCTGCTCGATATTCTTTTCTTCAAATGCGATTTCTGCCTGCCCCATAAATCGCAGGGCACCATCATAAAGCATCAGGATAAGCGCCTCGGGAGAGGCAGTCTCAACCTGTGTTTTACGGTATGCTGTGTTCTGATATGGGCTAGCCATTAATATTTCGCTCCCTCACGAAAGGTTTTTGGTTTTGTTTGCCTGGAGAGGGATTCGACCGCCTGCTCTAGCAGGGGCATCTGATATTCATGAAATTTTTCGAGTGCTGCAAAAAACTGAAGAATCTGCTGCAACCATGCTTCCACAGTTGCTTCGTTGTTTGCCTTCAGGGCCATGACTTCCATGGTGTGCCTGGTAATAAAACGGGTCTGATGAATCGAGAACCACGGAAAAAGATCTTTATCGCTGCAGATGCGATCATGCAGCTGCATAACCGAGAAGAACTCGGCCCGCAATCGACCTTCAAGCGTTGCAGCCACAGAAGATGCGTGGGCAACAAGCAGGCGACGGCAGACGTTCACTGCCTGGCGGGCTTCACTTTCATTCTGGCGCAGGGTTTTGCGAAATTGTGAGAGCCTGGCAATCAATGCGTCTCTGTCTGCTTTAACCGGGCGTTCTAGTGCTTCTTTGATAATCTTCTGCACATCGACGCCTTTGGTGGCATATTTCTCGATTACCCTGGCAAAGGGCATAATTTCGACATATTTATCGACGATACCGCCTTCGGTTGCGTTGATGACCCGGGCGGTGGTCTGCCTGAACTGATCTTCGAACCAGTCTTTGTAAAGTTTCATGTTCTGATCGGTATAAATGGTGTTGCCATCGGCACGACTGAATTTATATGTACCGCGAGTATTGATGTAATCAGCGGCCTCATGCTCGATCGAAGTAAATTGATGCACTTTTTCATAAAGAAGGTCGTCAGAATAAGAACCGCGGGCGTGCAGGCGGCCATCCTGAAACGAAAGATCGAGACCGAGGAAAATTATCGGGTCGGCACCCATACGCCTGACCAGCTCAAAATTGGTAGTAGCGATTGAACCCCAGCAACCAAGAGTGCCGACCGGTTCACGCAGATCTTTGATCACAGGCTGCAAGCCGCCGCCAAAGGTCATCAGCATCAGCGGCCCTTTAAAACTCGAAAAGATATCAGGGTGGGTCATCGGCTCAACTGCCAGAACCACATCGCTCTCGTTCTCGACGCCCACAAAATCGAGGGAATTTTCGTAAGATGGGTCAGCAGCGCAAACGATATCAGGCCGAATTCCATTGGCAACCAGCTGACGCAGGGCGGTATCGACGGCCACGATAGGAAACCGCCCCTTAACCTGTTTCAGCAGGTGCATGTTTCGGTCGAGGGAAGGGCCGGCGGCCACAATTACAGCTGGAACGCCCTTGAAGCGCTCAAAAAGTCTGTCAACACCCGGAAGCGCGAAACTGGCGGCGAGGTTGGCAAAATAGTTAGTATGAAATTCAAAACCGGCGTGCATCAGGGTCACCAGGTTACCCTTCGAACGGTTGCACAGGTATCTGATTTTCTCGACGACTCGTTCGAAATATATTTTGAAACGGGCAGCCGAGGGCGGGTGATCAAAAATTGCCAGACGTTCCATTACGGTCCAGTCTAAGACGGTCCCCCAGAAGTCGCCGACCTGATCGGCGGTCAAACCGATGCAGAGCGCCAGGCGCGGGTCAGCCAGCAGGGTGGTGAGATCACGATGTCTTAGAGCGGTGACAAATATACCGGCATCTGGCTCGATAACAAACAACTGCGGGCCACCGACTCTCTGGGTCAACCTGGCAAGAATGTTTTCGGCCATGTACCCCAGACCGAAGCCGAGCAGCATGGCATGGGTCTGCCCTTCATAGCCGGCCGAAACCTGTTTTTCGGCTTCAGCAACCGGGTTATAGCGACTGTGGTAAGCCAGAGACTTCTGGTTCTCTTCGGCGAAACTCAGGGTCGGGTCACCGTTTTTGGCGGCCTCAACAACATAGGAATCAGCACGATACTGCTTTGCAGCCTGCACCACAGCATTGTAAGCCGCCGGGTGGCGTCTGAGCACGTTCAGATTCCTGTTGAAGAGTTCATTGCTCATGCAGGGTTCATGGCTCCATGATTTGTTTGATTAAAGCTTTGGCGTCAGCAAGAATTTCGGGGTATTCATACTCGAGAAGGTCGGCAAGCAAAACCCAATCTTCAGATTCTTGAGCTGATTTGACCGCGGTCATCTGCTCAGAAACTCGCCCAAGAAGGGCCTGGCGGTTCGACTCAATTGAAGACTCGGCCATTTTAGCGGCAAAGGCACGTTCAGCATTGCTGATTACCGTGACAAGCCACTCAACACCGTCTACGAATTCGATGTAGTTGTCCATCGCTGCTTTAACTTTGCCAAGACGCAGATCAGCAGAAACTTCGCCGGCTATCTCCTCAAGATGGGCGATACCGCTTTCACCATCTTCAAAGGCGGCCTGGATCATCTCTTCGGCAGTGGCGGCCACCAGTTCAATACGGTTAAACCGCAAAACCTTGAGTTCAGATAGCTTATCGGCTTCATCGGGGCTGAAGGACTGTTCATCGAGCAGCAGTTCAACAATGGTATTGCCGGTGCCCTGCAACGAACCCTCAACCGTTTTCAGCAGTTGCAAAATCGTAACTTCGCCGTCGATGCCCTGAATTTCAAGTGGACTTCCGTTTAATATTATTTCCAAAATTTCACCTTCAAATCAACAGATTCGCTCAGTGTATCACTTGCCGGTCATCTGCGACAAC
>DAOPYA010000087.1:0-17398 GCA_035352635.1 Candidatus Rifleibacterium sp. | reverse complement strand
GTAGCGGCGGTCGAGGCTCAGCGAATAAGCGCCGGCAAACTGGTCATCGGCGAAGTTGTAAGCCAGCTTTGTGGAAAGCGCCTTCCGTGCCTGCCAGCCAAGCGCCACATGCCCTGCCAGACCGCGCAGATCAACATCGACCATGGCGCTGCCGGCCGGCTTCGCGAGCCTGGCGCGATAATCAGTCAGGGCAATCGCCAGATCAGTTGTCAGCGGGCGTCGCCCGCCCGACCCGAAAGTGGCGCCAACCTCAAAATCACGGCGCCGGTCACGATGCTGATCGCCGAAAGTATTTCCCAGGTTGAAAGTGCCGGCCTTGCGCCGATTGAGCAGATTCGGGTCATCTTGGGCAAAAAAGTTCGCATAGCCACCACCAGAAACAAATTTAAAGCTGTAACCAAGGTTGAAAATCCCCCGAAAATCAACAGCCGCATCATCTCTATAAGAACCCAGGTGACGATCATATATATACTGACTCAGAAGAGAACCATGGGCATAATCTCTTTCATAGCGAACAGCATCGATGTCAGCATTCAGCAGCAGGCCATGGCCGGTCTGCAGAATACTGCGCCCGAACAGCAACCGGTCAGAATCACAAAAAATCTTGCCAATCTCAATAAAAGCGAGGTCAACCTGCATGTCGGCCCGGGTCACACCGCCAATGCCGCTAATGCCAAAAGCGCCACCCCGTTCTGAAGATGCCGCCGAAACCGAATCACTGCCACGATTAAACAACCTGAAACGGGTCACCACCCTCACATTTTCAGCAACCTGTGAGTCAAAACGCAGGCGAATCTGTGACTCGGTTAGACTGTTATTGCTGTTACCAGGCCTCCCGCCACCCGAGAAGGCATTTTTCGCGTGGTCGTCCCGGTGATGTTTCCAGGTGTGGCGCACCAGCAAGTCACCCGACACCCTGACCTTTTCTTCTGACTTGATGGTCTGCCAGGTTTTATCAACAAGGCTCCGCAACCGACCAACCTCGTCACGCAAAGATTCTTTGCGGTTCTGAGCCAACTCGACCCGCAGACCCAGCATCTGGAGCTCTTCAGAAAGTTCATTTTTCAGATAGTCAATATTATTCAGATCGGTATCACTGACCGCAATTGAATCAGGGGTTATCGTTTCTTCAAGCCGCGCCAGAGTGCGAAAAACCGTCATTGCCAGTTCATATCTGGTGACCCGGCGTTGCCCCGCAAAAGTGCCAGTAGCAATACCTGTCAAAATGCCATTGTTCGCGAGGCTTTCGATTGACTGCAACGCCGGGTGCCCGACCGGAACATCAGTAAAAATACCAGCCGTAACCGGCATTGCCAGAACCAGAAGCAACAACACCAGCAATAACAACTGTTTACGCATGTGCCCACCCATCTACCTGTTTTTTAACAGGCTAAAAGGTACACATGCCGATGTCAAGAAATTGCGCTCGGATTTGTTTTAACAGGGTCGCTTCGACTACGCTCAGCGACCGAATACGATGCTCAGCGACCGAAAAAGATGGTTACAGATTGAGGTCGCGGTGGATTCTTGAGGTAGAGATGCGCTCGCTGGTTATCTCTTTAAACAGATACTCAGCGAAAGCGACCGAACGATGCCGACCACCGGTGCAACCAATGCCGATCTGCAGCCTGGTTTTTGGTTCGCTGATAAACAGCGGAATCTGAAAGTCGATAAATTCTTTGAGTTTCTGCGCATACTGTTTGGCGGTATCGGTGGCAAAAACATAGTCATAGACTTCTTTATTCGTGCCGTTCATGGTTTTCAGCTGGGCAATATAAAACGGGTTCGGCAAAAAGCGCACATCAAAAACCAGGTCACAATCAAGCGGCACACCGTGTTTAAACCCAAAGCTCACAAACACCACCGACATGGCACGCGGCCCGACAAAACCCTGCGAAAAACGGCGAATTTCTTCTTGAAGCTCGCGGCCGTTCATGCTGGTCGTATCGACGATAAAATCGGCTTTGGCCCGCGTCGTTTCAAGCAAAGCCCGTTCTTCAAGAATATCGTCAATAACCCGGCCGCCGCGATTAAGAGGGTGTTTGCGTCTGGTCTCTGAGAAGCGCCTGACCAGCGAATCATCTGATGATTCAAGATAGAGAATCCGCACCTCGACGTTCATCTTCTTAACTTCGTCGATGGCTTCAAACAACTTGCGAAAAAAGCTGCCACCACGGGCGTCGATAACCACAGCGATCTTCGTCAGCCGCCCGTTCGATTCGAGGCAGATCTGAATGAACTTCGGCATCAGAGCCGGCGGAACGTTATCCATGCAAAAGTAGCCCGAATCTTCAAAAAAATGCGACGCAGTCGATTTGCCGGCCCCAGAAAGGCCGGTAATGATAATCAATTGCAAAGGTGTTGTCTGTTCCATGTTTTAACCGATCACATCAAGCACCAGGCCGCGAATATCATCGAGGCTGGCCAGCAGGTCAATCGCCTTGCCCTCGGAAAGAGCCTCGCGGGTCATGGCGTTCACTTCACTTTCTACCGACTGCACTGTCTGGTAGACTTTCTGCTCGCCATCACGCTTGGCTCCGAATTCCTCTTTCAATGAAAGAAACTCTTCCTTGAGCTTGTTCAGAAACAGCTTAACCGACTCTTTATAAGAATTCAACAACCCTTCTTCGGGGTTACGCACAAACTTTTCGCCACGGGCTTTGACCACCTCAATAAGCTCTTTCATGTTGCCATTGAAAATTGCGACATGCGCATCCTTGAGGCTGCCCCGGAAAGCCTCACCACTTGAAGAGGTCGAACCGGCAGGCTTGCTCGAGCCTGTTCGGTTATCTATATTTCGATTATCGATTTTAACCGGCATCAGTCAATACCACATAAGACGACTTTATTGCGCCCGCTGTCTTTGGCTTTATAAAGAGCATTATCGGCTTTCTGGATCAGCTGATCCTTGTTGTCGGCGTTCAACGGGAAACCCGCCACGCCAATAGAAATCGAGCATTTAACCGAAGGCTGACCCGGCATGATCGATGGGAAATCAAAATGAGCGACATCGCGTCTGATACGTTCAGCAACGACTTTGGCGTCGGCCTGGGTAGTTTCGGGCAGAATTATGGCGAACTCTTCACCACCGTAGCGGGCAGCAATATCGGTATTTCGAACGTTCTTGCGCAGAATCTTGCTGACTTCTTTTAGTATGGCATCGCCCTGCTGATGCCCGTAGTTGTCGTTTATCGGCTTAAAGTGGTCGATATCGCACATCAGCAGCGAAATAGTCGAGTTATAACGCCGGCTGCGTGCGACTTCTTCTTCGAGACGCATCTGGAAATACCTGTGAACGTAAAGCTTGGTGATCGAGTCGGTAATAGCCAGCGAGTAGAGACGGGCGTTCTCGAAGGCAATAACCGCCTGAGAAGCCAGAGTTGCAAAGAATTCGAGATCGTTCTCGGTGAACGGCTGACCGTTGATTTTGGCACCAACCTTAACAACCCCGTACAATTCGCCTTCTTTAAGCATGGGCACATACACAGCAAACGGCAGATCGCGATTAACGGTGGTATAAGCCTGATAGCTTCGCCCGGCTATTTCCTGGGCAAAAATCGGCTTTTTCTCTTTTTCAATGGTGGTCATGGCCCAGGTTTCGGCCGGGTTCTTCTTGAGTTCATCGACCTCAACCTTGGTTATCCCCTTAAAGGCCTTAACCTCGAGTTCGGGGCGTTCGTCTGAGAAGAGCATCAAAATGCCTTTGTTAGCCCAGACGGTTTCGAGAAACATGTCGATAGAAATATTGATCAGGCCGTTCAGATCAAGCGTTGAGCTGAGAACTTTGCTCGACTGCTGCAGGGTCATAAGGTTGAAAACCTTGTGATCAAGCTCGTTTTTGGTGGCTTCTGAGTTTTCGAACAGCATGGCGTTGTTGATCGAAGTGCTGGCGAGGCCGACTATCGCCTGAATGAGCAGGAAATCACCGGGTGACCAGGCTGAACCGTTTTTGTCGGTGAGCAGCAGCAGACCAACAAAATGATCTTTGATGCGCATCGGAAACAGCAGCTTGATACGCCGCATTTCATCAGACTCGAATTCAGCGACCAGAAGATTAATTTCCTGGTCGGTGGGGCGCCAGTAGCCGTCATCTGAAAAGATGCGGGCCAGAATCTGGTTATCTGAATAAAAGCGGAATTTGGCAAATAACTCGGGCGAAATGCCGATCAGGTCTTTAACACTGACCAGATCGGTCTTTTCGTTATAAAGCATAACCCCGGCACCGCTCACGCCGAGGCGGTCGGTAAAAATGGTAATAAAATTGCGAACCAGGGTATCAACATTAAGGCTGCCACCCATCGACTGACTGGCATAATAGAGCACCGACAGTGAATCAACCTTCTGTTCAAGTTCTTTGTTTATTTCGCTGATGGTCTTCATATAGTCTTCGATGGCCACCCGCGACTCAATAAGACTGCCGACAATCTTGGTAAAACTGCCCTGCACTTCTTCAAGATCGCTCAGACGCAGGTCTTCAAGGCCTTCGGTCACATCGCCGTCAGCAACCTTGTCTGCGATTTCAATGAATTTTTGCAGCGGATGCAAAATCTTGCGGGTAATGCTGACGTGCGCGATGATAATTGAACCGGCTGCGGCCAGCAGAAAAGGCAGCGGATGCACCGCCAGGCCGGCCAGCAAAGCGATGCCGAAAACTGCCAGCCACAGCAGGGCCAGCATCAGATCGAGCTTAATCGCTATATTAATTTTCAATCGGTTCATATTCTTTTAAACATGGGTTAAGTAACTCACGCCAGTTCTGAACACCTCTTCTGCAGCTCAGCAATAATCTTCTTCGAAACAATGCCCGGTTCACCCTCAGCATCGACGACAAGGTAGCGTTCTGGTTCCTCGGCCGCCACCGCATCATACCCATCAAGTACCCGCTGATGAAAAGCCAGAGTCTCTGATTCAATACGGTCAAGCTGCTTTTTGCCGCCATGCCTGGCCCTCACCAGACCCTTGTCAGGGGCGATTCTCAACAGAACTGTGACATCAGGCAGAAAACCCGGAAGAAAAGACGCATGAATACTTCTGACCTTGTCGGCACCAATGCCACGCGCATAGCCCTGATATGCCATGCTCGAATCAAAGTATCGATCGCAGAGCACAGTTTTGCCGGATTGCAGAGCCGGCAGAATCACTTTCCGCAGATGCTCGCAGCGCTGAGCCAGCATCAAAAACATTTCAGTCTCGGGTTCGAGGCTGCCACATTCTTTGTCGAGAAGCACTGCTCTGATCCGGTCGCCGGCAGGAGTGCCACCGGGTTCGCGGGTCAGAAGCGTTTCAAGGCCACGACCGGCCAGATACGCCTGCAACAGCTTAATCTGGGTTGATTTTCCGCTGCCTTCGGGACCTTCAAAGGTTATAAAAAGACTCTGCGTCATGCAATCGGCTTCCGTTCCTGTCAGGCGATTTCGAAAAATTCATCAAGCTTGGTAAGCTTGAAAACATTGAGAACCTGTTCATTCAGGTGCAGAATGCGCAACTTACCGTTGTGGCGGCCAATTTCTTTCTTGATGTAGACAAGCATGCCCAGCCCCGAACTGTCGAGGTAGGCCACTTTCTCCATGTCGATTTCGTAGGTCCAGCCTTCTGGCTCGATTGAATCCATTATCTCAGCTTTGAGATTCTTAACGTGATGAACATCGAGTTCGCCCTCAACTTGGAAGACCTTTATTTTCTTATCGCTGTCAATCTTACATTCAATTTTCACCTGGGCCTCCGGTACTCTCTTTTGAATTCAGCAACTTCACCATCTGCAGCCTGACACGGCCACTTTTGGCATCAGTAATGTAATTTACGTGATCCATAATGCTTCTGATGATATACACACCCAGCCCGCCTTCTTTTATTTCTTTGAGGTTGGGCACGGGAATCTTTTCGGGAACGAAGCCGGGGTCTTGATAGAAGACCTCGACGACAAAAAGTTCTGCACTCGTTTTAATGGCGAGTTCAAACGACATGGCGTCATTAAATTTATAGGCATGCTTGATAACATTGGTACACGCTTCGGTCGTCGCCAGCTTGATATCGTTGATCAGCGGGTCACCCAGTTTGAGATGCTGCACGCACGCAGCAATTACCCGGCGAATCAACGCCAGGGTTTCTGAGCTTCCTTTGACATGCATTTTCATCTGCGTGGCATTCGGAGGCATCTGATCAATCATTTTCTGAATGCGCTTCTGCAAGATTACCTTTCGTACGGGGCGCTATGATTCAGAGCTGGAAAACGCCATTCGCCAGCTCGGGTTCTAATAGTAGCATGTTATAACCAATCGAGTCTACTATAACAGATTTTCCCAGTTCTTTCGCGGTCTTTGCCAGCAGCTCACCCGTTTCAGAGCTGTCGGGGCCAAGAAACCAGGCCTTTTCGAGCCAGGTCATGGCCTTGTCGGTATTAGCCAGATCGCCCATTGCGAGGTAGCAACGTGCCACCGCCTGATAGGCCATGGCATTGTCGGGCATTTCGCGCACGATCTTTTCGCAGGCTTTGAGATTGCTGGTCGCCGCCCGCAGTCGGTCAGGGCCTTTAAGGTTTCTGAACTGGCAACGCAGCATTGCCCAGCGTACCCAGTGATTGCTGGCCTGATGATTGATAGCCTTGTGCCAGTTCAGCAACGAGCGCTTAGCCCATTCATCTTTCTGGGCATTATATTCACCGACGAGTTCCTGACCGATGGCCGTTTCGTAAAGCAGCCAGATATTGTCGGGTCTGGCCTGCAGCGCCTGATGTTGTTCAGAAAGCAGATTCATCAATTCGTTTTTGCTGCTTACCTTCGATACTTCGGCGGTAACTTCGAGCAATTTTCGCCGGTAATAGCCATTTTCAGGGAAAAGGCTGCGCAACGATGCGTAGCATTTCCGGGCCTCGCCGAACTGCTGAAAGTTTTCGTGCAGGCGGCCAAGCTCGAAGAGGCGCTGTGGGTCTGAAGAAAGTTTGACCAGCTGTCGGGTGTATTCGACGGCTTTTTCGACGTTGCCCCTGGCTCGCTCGCAAAGAGCAAGGCCCCTGACCGCATGTTCGTTTTCGCCAAAACGCGCCACGGCTTCATGAAAAACTTTTTCGGCAGATGCCAGCCCTTCGGCCTGAAACCGGGCACGCATGCCGAACAGGTAGTTGGCATAACCCTTGACCAGAAGCGGCACAGGCGAATCACGCCTGATATGTGCGAGTTCAAGCTCGATATTGCGGGTTAGGGCTTCGAGCATCTCGGGTTCGACGCGGTTACCCCGAATCTGACTGCGTTTAAGCCGCAGCAGCATCAGGTGTGCATCAAGACCGGCAGGGTGATCGCGAGTCAGAGTCGTCAGCAGTTCGATTGCCATCTGAATCTTGTTCTCGAATTCATAAACCCTGGCCAGATTAAATGTAGTAGAGTAATCGGAAGCGTCAAATGACCTGGCCTTGATCAGCAGCGAAGAAGCCCGTTCGAGTTCTGCCGTTTTCAGCGACACTTCGGCGAGCAGTTTGACCCAGTCAGGCTGGTTCGGTACGAGGTCAAGAGCTTTTTCGAGACGTTCAGCCGCGGTCAGAAAAAACTTCTTCTGCATGGCCTCAAGGCCCTGAGCAGCGAGTTTTTCACCTTCGGCGCGGGCTTTTTCGATTTTAATCAACTCAGGTGCCTGATATGCCCGAACGCAGGTCGGATCAAGCCGGGAAGCGGATTCAAATGCATCCTGCGCCGCATCGAACTGCCCGAGTCTGATCAGGGTTTCACCGTAATCGCACCAGTCTTCTGCCGATGACTTGCGGATTTCGAGCAACCGCTTCTGCGAAGTTGCCTTGAGCACGAAATTTCTGGTTTCGCCGGCGCAACTGACGATGCCGGCATGACCCCACTGGCAATCGGGGTAAACTTCAACGGCGTGCTGAAAAATCTTCAGGGCATCGGCATAGCGCTTCTGCCGTGCCAGAGTCTGCCCCAGCACCTGCTGAATATCAGGATGATAAGGACTCAATTCATGGGCCTGGTCGAGGTATTTTGTTGCCCGAACCAGATTGCCGCGCTCGATAAAATGCGAAGCAATACTAAAATAGCACTCGCCATTCGCCGGTCTGGCTTTGTCGATACGCAAAAATGTCTCGTCGGCGCGGTCTTCCATGCCCATTGAGTTCTGTAATTTGCCCAGTTCAATCAGAATATCAGTGTTATCGGGGCTTTTATTCAGGGCCTGCTCAAATTCAAGCAGCGCCTGGCCCTTTTCGTTCATGCCCAGATAGGCCCGACCCAGACCAAGGCGCATTTCGGGGTCTTCAGGAAAAGTGCGAATCGCTTCACGAAAATTGCGCACCGCACCATCAAAAAACTTACGGGCCAGCATCGTCTGGCCGAGCAGCAGGTACATTTCACTCGTCGATCCGGCCAGATCCTTGTATTTTGCCAGGTATTCCTGGGCTTCAGCTGCGTTACCAAGGCTGAGATGAATCTGGGCGATTCTGATCAGAATGTCAGGCTGGTCGCCAGAACGGTGAAACAGCTCTTCAAGCCATTGCAGAGCTTCTTCCTTTTTTCCGCTGTCGTAGAGCAGCCCAGCCAGCTTGAAAATGGCATCACTGTCATTATTGTTACCCTTGATCGCTTTTTTCAGGCAATCAATCGACTCTTCGCGGCGGTTCATCAGCTCAAAAACCATGGCACCAGCCTTGAGCACCGCCGGGTCTTCTGGCGCGATGGCCCGGGCAGCCCTGAAAGTGGAAAAAGCCTGTTCATAGCGCCCGACAAGTGCCTGGGCCGCAGCCAGATTGACGTAACTGCACGGGTCGCCGGGATTCTTTTTAAGAGCCTGTTCGAGAGCGGTCAATTCATCGCGGGTTGGCAACGCAGCAGACTGCGCTCCCGGACCTTTGCCAACCTGCACTCCAGCAGAATCGCCGGAAGCAGTCAGAACAACTGCTCCGCATTTCCCGCAGAAGCGACCGGAAACAGAAGCAAATGAACACTTCGGGCAGACAGCCATGGTTACATCTCCCGCGGGGCGGCAATACCTAGCAGATCAAGGCCTGATGCCAGAATTCGGCGTGTAAAATTACAGATGGCCAGGCGTGATGCTTTTTTTGAAGCGTCTTCACAGCTCATGACCGGGCATTTGTCATAAAACGACGAAAAAGTGGTCGCCAGTTCGTAGAGGTAGTTGCAGAGAATGTGGGGCCGCAGATCGGCAGCAACCGCCACCACCGCCTGGCCGAATTCCATGAGCCTGATCATCAGGTCACGTTCTTCGATCTGACTGATGCGGGCAACGCCTGAGCAGGCATCGGGGTCAGCACCGGCACGCCTGAATATCGAGCAGATGCGGGCATGGGCATACTGCAGGTATGGCGCGGTATTGCCGTTCAATGCCAGCATACGATCAAACGAAAAAACATAGTCATTATTGCGATTTTGCGACAGGTCAGCGTATTTGACCGCTCCAACGCCGATCATGCGTGCCACTTCGCGCTTTTGTTCTTCAGAAAGAGCCGGGTTCTTTTCGTTAACCACCGCGTAAGCCTTGTCGATCGCCTCAGAAAGAAGTTCAGCCAGCTTAACGTTTTCGCCACTCCTGGTTTTAAGCGGCTTGCCGTCTTCACCGAGAATGGTGCCGAACGGAACGTGCTCGAGTTTGACATCGGGAATGGCCAGGATCCCGGCAAGGCGGGCCGCCGCAAAAAACTGTTTAAAATGCAGTGCCTGGCGGGCATCAGTAACATAGACGATGCGCTCGGCACCCAGTTGGGCGGTGCGATATCTGACCGCCGCCAGGTCGAAAGTAGCGTAATTGTAGCCGCCATCAGACTTCTGCACGATAATCGGCAGCGGGTTGCCCTCTTTTGATTTGAATTCTTCGAGAAACAGGCAGCGGGCGCCGTCAGATTCGACGAGATGACCGGTGCAGGCTATTTCTTCAACGGTGTCGCCGAGCATATCGCGATAAAAACTTTCACCGCATTCGTGCTCTTCAGTCAATTTAACATCAAGCTGGCGATAGATGCGATAAACCTCGGCCATTGAAACCCGGGTAATCTTGTGCCAGAGATCGATCAACCCCTTATCACCCTGCTGAAGCCTGACGAGATATTCATGGCAGGTATCGGCTACCGCCTTATTCTCTTTGCATTCAACAGTTGCAGCTTTATAAAGCTCTTCAAGGCGTGCAAGAGGCAATGCCTGCTCAAGCGGCTGGCCAGCCTTTTCGGCAGCAGCAATGGCCGACTCGGCCTTATAGATAACCATCGCCATCGGCAGACCCCAGTCACCGAGGTGATTCTGACGAACAACCGGGTTGCCGAGCGCTTCGATAACCCGGGCCAGCACATCGCCGATAATGGTTGAGCGCAGATGCCCGACATGCATCTGTTTGGCGATATTGACACTCGAGTAGTCAACAATGGTCTTTTCGGGCTTGCGAGTGGCATCGGCGAGAACATCAGCGAGACCGGCCAGTTCATTAAAGCACTTTTCTACCATACCATCAGCGATATACATGTTGATAAAACCGGGGCCGGCGATTTCAACCCGGCTGAACCAGTCTTTTTCGGCTTCGAGAAGCGTGCGGATTTCTTCAGCAAGCTGCCTTGGCGGGCATTTTGCCGCCTTGGAAAGCTTCATCGCCGCATTCATGGAAAAATCACCATTGGTTTTATCTGGTGGAACCTGAACATCAATGAAACTGTAATCGACAATACCATATCTGCTGAACATACCGGCCAGGCGATTGTGAATCAATTCGATGAGCTGCTTCTTCATACTGTTTATTCCTTATTGATGATCAGGCCTTTGATTTAACGATCAGCCAGGCCCCGATAGCTCCGATAACAAAATTCGGAAACCATACTCCGACGAAAGGCGGCATGTAACCACCCTTGGCGAAGGCCTTGCCAGCGGCCATCAGAATATAATATACAAAAATTATGACTACCGACATGCCGATACCGATGCCGGTACCCGACCTGGTAGTCTGCGAACCGAGCGGGGCGCCGATCAGTACAAATATCAGCCCGGCGAACGGAATCGAAGACTTCGTCCAGAATTCGATCCAATGCTGGTTCATGATGCTTTTCGACATCCCTTTGGCTTCGGATTCCTGAATAAAGGCGTATAGTTCCTGGAGGTTCATGGTGCGTGAATTTTTAGAATCGGGGACGTGGTCAGGGTTAACATAATGCGTATCAATCGGGTATTCCATATCATCAAAGTATGTATAGTTGCGGTCTTCGCCGCTCATGTGAATATCCGAAACCCGGCCCTTCCAGAAAAAACAGGCCCCACCCTCAATGCGGGCGCGTTCTGCCTCAATAACCCGCGGAAAACCCCTCGCCTGGCCTTCGTACATCACGACCCCATACATATCTTTGGTTTTGGCATTGAATTTGCGAACAAAGAACTTGCGACCCGGGCCGGCTTCAAAGAAACGGTTCTCGGCGATGAGCGGCAAGGGGCGCTTGAGCGTCACCTCGCGCCTGAAAAGCCGCGTGAACTTTTCATTGGCCACCGGAACCAGCTTTTCGTTAAAAAGAAAAGTCAGGCCGGTGATAAAAATGCCGGCAAGCACGGCCGGAGCAACGATTCGCGAAAAACTGTAACCGCCGGCCTTGAGCGCGGTTATTTCTGAATCAGAAGACATGCGCCCGAAAGCCACGAGATTTGAAAGCAGCAAAGCCATCGGAAAGCTTATGACCAGGGTTGGCGGCAGACTGTAAATAAAAAACAGGCCCACAACCGATACCGGCACGCCCTTGGCGAAGATGAGATTGATGAGTTCCATCATCAGATCGATCAGCCAGATGGCAACAAAAAAAGCCATGCCGAACAGAAATGGCTCAAGCAGTTCTTTAAGAACGTATTTATCGATGGTTTTGAATGACAATGACATAGGTTTGACCTCACACTCTACCCTATTGGGTAGTCAATTATCAATAACTTTAACCAAAGTTGGTAACACCACCGGGCAAAGGCATGCTCTTGCCAAAAACAGTGGTAAAAGGTTAGAATTCCGCAGTAAAACTTTTATTCATTAATTAAAGGCTCAGCATGCAAAACTATTATCAGCTGTTCGGAGTGCCGAACTTTTCGTCTTTCGAAGAAATTGCCAACGCCTACAAAAAGAAACATGCCGAGCTTTTTTCGTCAGACTCGCCGTTGGCCAATATTCCGAAGCTTCGCGAACTGAAAGACGCCTTCGACATGCTTGCCGACGAAGAAAAGCGTGATGCCTACGATGCAAAACTAGCCGATTTTCTTGAAGAAATAAATGAGAAGTATGAAGAGGCGGTAGATAGCCTTTCCAAAAATGATCTGCAGCAGGCCGCCGATAAACTTAACTGGTGCATCGGCAAGAACCCCGGCGAACCAGATTATTACGAAACTATCGGCCTCGTCTACCGTCTGGCCGGCGACTTTGACAACGCGGTACGTAGTTACCGTCAGGGGTTGAGCACCGGGCAGCGCGTGGCTTTTTTTCATCGTTATCTTGGTGATCTGTTTCGCCTGAAGCACGATGAAGACAGTTCAGACACTCACTATCTCGAATCTGCCGAAGCCTTCAAAGAAATTCTTCAGATCGACCCGCGAAACGTCGAAGCCATGGAACAACTTGCCGACATCTACTGTCGCATGAAATTTTTCGATGAATCTCTCGATCTTTATCGCCAGTTGCTGAAGCGGTTTCCATACCAGGCCGCCTATCATCGCGAAACCGGCGCTGTTCTCTACGAACTCGAAATGGTCGAAGAAGCCGAAACCCACCTGCTTGAAGCCCTGCGCATCGCACCCGGCGACGCGGCGGCCCTGCTGTTTCTCGGTCTGGTTTATTTTAAACGCCGCCTGCTTGGCCTGGCGGTTCAGACGCTGCGCGACAGTCTGAAAAGTTCGCCAGACCAGCCTGAAGTCTTGCAGTTAATCGCCCAGATCGAAACAATTCGCGGCGAGATCGGCCGCACAGTTGAAGAGATTGTCTTTGACCCCGCTCCTGACGCCTTTGTAGAAGGCACAGTCAAGTGGTATAACTCAGAAACCGGCATGGGAGTGTTAAGCTGCCCCGAATACCCGGAAGTCCTTCTTCATTTTTCGGCCATCAAGCCTGAGCATGAACCGGGCCTTAAAAAAGGCGATGCGGTTCGCTTCGGGGTAGTAAAAGATTCAGTCAGCCCGATCGCTGTTCAGGTCGAGAAAATCGGCGACTCTGACGCGTCAGACGCTATACCAGGCCGCATCGAGAAATACGACATCGAAAAGAAGATGGGCATGATCAGGGCGCACGACGGCCACCAGATCTTTTTTGCCTTTTCGGCACTGACTGAAGAAACTCTCGAGAACCTCAAACCTGACCTGGAAGTTCTCGTAGAGACAAAATCAATTACCGGTCTTTCTGATGAGTCTTTTGCACAGGCCACCCGGGTGCGCATGCGCAAAAAAAAGCCGGTTATGCTGCCGCCGAATCCGTCAGCGTGAAAAAAGCCTTCTCTAGACTGCCATGCGCTGCCGTAACTCTGGCAATCGTGTCTGAGAGTCGCATTTTACCCTTATAGATTATGCCAACATGTGTAACAAGCTTTTCGACTACTTCGAGAACATGGCTCGAAAAGATTACCGTGGTGCCGCTCTTGACCATGCGTTCAAGCAGGGCCCTGAAATCTCGGGTCGATTGCGGGTCAAGGCCATTGAAAGGTTCATCGAGAATCAGCAGCGACGGTGAATGAATAACAATGCCAGCCAGGGCAATCTTTTTTTTCATGCCGAAACTGTAGTTGGCCGTAAAATCGTTGGCCGCATCGGTCAAGCCGAAAACCTCAAGCAACTCCCTGATGCGGGCCGTTTTGCCGGTTTCCGGGAGGTTGTGCACATCGGCAACAAACTCAAGAAACTGGTGGCCGGTCAGATAGTCATAAAGAAAGATTTCGTCAGGCAGATAGCCAACCCTGGCCCGCACCGCCACCGGATCATCAGCAACCATGATGCCATCAATCTCAACTGAACCGGCAGTCGGCTGCAACAAACCCATAAGCATGCGCAGGGTGGTCGTTTTTCCGGCGCCATTCGGGCCAAGAAACCCGTACATGGCACCTGGCTGAATTTCAAGATTCAGATTATCGACAGCCGTAAACCCGTTAAACCTGCGGGTCAGCCCTTGAATTCTAATCATGCCGGCCTGCAAGGCGACGGTCACGGTTGCTGCGCAGATGTTCGGCATAATTGGCCAGCTCTGGAAACTCTTCGATAGGCTTGAAAGTCGAATTGTTATGCCAGAAATCTGAAAGCCCGGCAAAACCGGTTTTTTCATATTCAGCGGCCGTAATCAACATATCGAGCTTGTCGATCGCCTTGACAAACCTTGCCTCAACCGAAGAACCATCTTCAAATTCTTTGAACAGTTCAAGGGTTTCGCTGGTTGCTTTGGCGCCGAGCGGCCCAAGAACATCTTCAATGGCTTCGTATTCAATCTTGCTCTTGTCAGGAAAATACTTAAGGGCTGTGTAGGGAATGTCGCCAACCCGGCACTCGCCAAGTTCATGAACAATGGCAATCGACACAGCTTTGTCGCGATTAATTGTAACACTGAGAGAACCGGCAAGCATCCAGGTCAGCAGGGTTACCCCATAACAATGATCAGCGATCGACTCACCATTCCTGATGCCGCGCAATTGCCAGCCGGTCCGCCGTATCTTTTTCAAAGTCAGAAAATCGTGTAACACTTTTTCAAGGTCATGTGCTTTCAATTTCATCAGTTGATCTTTCTCCGTTGCGAACTTATTTCCTGTTATAACCGAAAATCTGCAACTTTGACAATCGACAATTCAGCTGACCCTGTTATTGAATCCTGCATAAATAAACTTGAACCTGTCTTTCGGCCTATTCAAATTTTCTGCCACGGATACACACTGGTGTAATCTAAAAAATTCGCTTTAATTCTGCAGTTGCCAATAAATTCCGGGCAAAAAAAAGACCGGGGTTTTTCCCGGCCCAAAAAATAAGGAGGCAAACAAATCCATGAACCCTTTCGTCAACAGTTGAAGTTTCCTTAACGATTTTTAACAAAAATATGTATAATCGCAGCATGAACAGTACACCCGGCAACATGAGCCTGCGCTTTATCGACTCTGGCGCCATGAACGCTGCCGCCAACATGGCCCTCGACGAAGCCTTAGCCCTGCAACTCGCCCGACACCGGCAGGGCGGCTACCTGCGCTTCTACCGGTGGCAACCGGCGGCCCTGTCGTTCGGTTACAATCAGCGAATCGAAAAGCTGATCGATACAGCCACCGTGGCCAGCTCAGGCCTTGGAATCGTGCGGCGCATGTCGGGCGGCAAAATGGTTTTTCATGCCGACGAACACACATTTTCTCTCGGGCTGACCGCTGAGTTTATAAGGGCGACAACCGGAAACAACGCCACTTTTCTTGAAATGTTCAAGTTCGCCATCGAACCGATGGTGACAGCACTCGTTGCGCAGGGCGTGCCGGCCCGTTTTTCTTCGGCCCGTGAAATATCAGCAGGCAACAGCAACCATCTGCACTGCTACGCCGCGGCCGCCGGCCATTCTATTTTTGCGGGCAACCATAAGCTGATCGGCGCCGCCGGGGTTTTTCGCGATGAATGCCTGATCATTCATGGTTCCATGCCGATCACTAATATCCGCCCGCCCGCCGAACTCTTTAATGCAGATTTTCGCGAGGCTGGCAATGTAGAAATGTCTTCTTTGAGCGATTTTTTAACACCAGAGAAGGTTACCGGCCTGCCCATGGCTGTTGCCCGGGTCTACGCCGCCTGTTTCAACTGCACCCTTGCCTGTGAACAGCCCGACGCTGCTGAAAATTCACTTGCAGAACGCCTGACAATCGAGAAATATTCCCACCTCGACTGGAACATTAACAGGAACGCAACAAAATCAGTTGCCTGAAAGCAGAAATTTGATATACTATGGAGTTATGGTTGTTATTTTATGGGAGTGCATGTGTCTGAAAAACTGCGATATCTGGTTTGTCTGATAGCACTGGCAGCGGTAATGCTTGCCAGTGAAGTCGTGGCACAGACTCCAGCAGGCATAGATATGCACATTAAGCGTGCCCGCGAACTGAAGCACTCAACCATCCCGAAGAACGGTGAATATAAGCTGTCACTCGGCAGTCAGATGTTTTCAGAAGACGCACAAAACTTCATTCTCAACCAGCCTCAGGGTCAGAGCCGTTTTATGCCCGACAACAACCCTGCCGAAGAAGGCAACGACAGCGCCGCGTTTTCAAATAGCAGCAGTCTGCGCCTCAGAAGCCTGCGCGGCAACTCAAAGCGCCTCTCACCCGTCATTACCCTCAATAATTCATACGAAGATAACGCCATTGGCCTGAACGATTCTGACGCTTCCGGGTTGGCAATTACCGGCGGCAATCGCAGACTTCAGGTTTACGGTGAATACGAACAGCGCCAGACCCCACAACTTCGCCCTGTTTACCCCGAAACCTCAAGACTGGCAACCAGTCTGCGTGCCTCAACGATCAGCAGCACGCCTGGCACTGATGAAACCAACACCTACGACAGAAATTCAGCGCTTGCATCACGTTATTACCTTGAAGCAATCTACAGTTTCAAGCCAACGATTAAAGGCAAGGTCTCTTTTAAACGCTCAATGATCGATACCTTTGAATCCGAAGAAAAGCTTCAGGTCGAAGGTATCGTCGACGCGAACTCAGACATTCAGATAAAGGCCGGCTACAACAACGAGGTCAGGCCTGAAATAACTGAACCACGCTCGAACAACGACACCAAAGTCTGGACCGAATTCATTCTCAAGTTCTGAATGCCCGGTTCCAGCCGATAATACGAAGACTTTTCCAACTTGTCTCAATGCCGATCAAAAGTCTGGTCGTTTGTCAATAATGAGTAGAGGTCTCGTCTATCTGCATTCCTCACTCCCACGAAGTCTTTGCCCACGAAGGCGGGTTTCAACAATTAACGCGTATAAACACCAATGAAAATTACCGAAGTGCGCATTCAGCTGATCAAAGCGCCAAAAACCAAACTGGTGGCCTTTGCCGGCGTTACCATCGACGAAACCCTGGTGATTCGTGATTTTCAGATTTTTGCTTCAGTCAGGGGCTATTTCGTCGGCATGCCAAGTCGCAAGATGCCCGATGGAACCTGGCGCGAGCAGGTTTTTTCCCTGAGTACTGAATTCATTGAGTATTTGTCGAGCACCATACTCAGGGCCTTTGAAGACGAGATCAATTCACCCGAACACCAGAGCCAGACCAGAAGCAACCCGACCCCCTGAAGAGCAATCAGCCCACACCCCGCGCAACCCACCCTGAAAGAGTTTTACGGCTTATATCGGCAGTTTTTTTTCGCATTACCCGATAAGTTTTAAGACAAATTCCCTGAAATAGATATGGGGTATTGAAAAACCCTCTGGAATGTGTTTTAGTAAT
>DAOPYA010000086.1:0-17907 GCA_035352635.1 Candidatus Rifleibacterium sp. | reverse complement strand
CAGAACAGCAGCGATCCGGTGCAGATCATCGAAAAAGCCAACGAAAAACTTTGCACCCAGCTCGACCCATACCATTTTGTCACCATGCAGATAGTAGCAATCGACCCGCAGACCGGCATCTGCGAAATGACTTCGGCCGGGCACGGCCCTCTGCTGGCCAGGCTGCAATCTCAATGCCGCCTCATCGAGTCAAAGAGTGGCCCACCGCTCGGCATACCTTCTATAAAAAATGGGCTTTATCACAAGGCACCTTTTACCATGCAACCGGGCGATGCATTTACCATGTACACCGATGGCCTCTCAGAAGAGAAGTCCCCCTCTGGCGAAATGTATGGTTCTGAGCGTATTAACCTGATGCTCGGCTCAAACCCTGATATGTCGGCGCAGCAGATTGTAGCAGCCTTTATAGTTTCGGTTGAAAAATGGCGTGGAAAAGCAGAAGCACACGACGATCTCACAATTTTTACCATCAGATTCAAAGGACCGGCACAATGACTGAAAAAGAGCTGATCAATACTCTGGAGTTTCATTCCAGACTAGCGGTTAAAACAGCTGAATCCAGCGATATTCATCTGCTCATCGAATCAATCATCGCTGAAACCGTGCAGTTCACCAGTGCCAGTTCTGGTTCGATCATGGTTTTCGACAAAGAAGAAGGCTGCCTGAAGCTTTATGTTTCCGCACATCACCCGGGCCTGAAGAAAAAAGGCAAGCATGGCCCGGTTGCACGAATTCAGCTGAACCACGGCATCGCCGGCCAGGTCTTTTCGACCGGCCAGGCAATTTTCGCAGGCGAAACCGATGACCGCAAGAATCATCATCTGCAACTCAGTCGCAAAGACGATTCAGGCTCTTTTCTTTCGCTGCCGCTCAAAATTCACAATAAGATCATCGGAGTGATGAACCTGAACCGGGCCGCTGACCAAAAACCCTTCACCGCATCTGAGCTCGAACGCCTCAGTTCGGTCGATACACTCATCGCAGCCCTGATCGAAAAAGAAAGCCTGTTATCGACCATCGAAGACAACCGTCGGGAAATGGCCAGCCTGTATGCCATTTCAAATATTCTTTCAGAGTCGAATGACTTTGTCGGCCGGCTCGAGGAGTTTCTTGCCAGGCTCTCAGAAGAGCTGTCACTTGAAAGATCTGCGGTCATACAGCTCAACGCCGACTTTGCTGAAACCATGCTCTCGGCTGGCCCGTCCCAGCAGATGGAAATTCTTGCCGCCCATTGCCTAAGGGCTTCACAGCTCAAAGAAATGTTTGAATCAGTCTCGGCACGCCTGCGCCTGCAATTACTGAAACCGGCCCCCGCGTGCACAAGCGACGAAGATATTGAAGAACCGCTGACCCTTTCGTTTGAAGACGCCAGCGGGCCACGCGAACTATTTTGCCTGCCACTGGTTGTCGAGGGCAAGCCATCACACTTGCTGCTGGTCAGCCGACGCTACGTTGCTGAAGATGCCCAGCAGGCACGCAAGCACTACCGTTTTCTCTACCTGATTTCACAGAACCTGGCCATGGCCATTGCCCGCGAGCAGATGATAAAGCGTATTCGCGATGACCAGGAAATGCTGCTTGAAAGCGCGACGCACAACGATATTTTCTTAAAAATCAGCAAGGATCTGACCTCGACTCTCGACCCCTACACAATTTTGCAGAAGGCTTTTGAGCAATTTTATAAGGTCATCACCTTCACTTCTATTTCGATACTGCTTTTCGACGACCTCGACAACACTTACCGCCTGATTGTGCAGCCTGGTGAAGCAATCTCGGTGAAATTTCAGAACAGGCTGGCCGACAGCATCTTCACCCTGTTCAGCGAGTACCCGGCTGACCCGCCGCTGCGGCTTGAGAATTACCATAAACCCGTCTTTTTCAACCCTCAGATACATGGGAAAAAACCAATCAGCGACTTCAAACAGATTTTGCACCTGCCGATCATTATCAGCGACCGGGTTCGCGGCCTGATACATCTTGCCCGCAAAGATGACATGCCCTTTACCCACAAAGAACTCGACATAACCTCTCAGTTCACGGGCATTTTCATCACCAGCATCAAAAATGCCCTGATTCATAAAAGAACAGAAAAACTTGCTTTTACTGACCCATTAACAGAGCTTTTTAACCACCGATACTTTCAAGAAACTCTTGCACACGAGTTTATCAGAGCACGGCGCTACTCAAAGCCTCTGTCATTGATGGTTATCGATATTGACTTTTTCAAAAAATTTAACGATACCCACGGCCATCTGGTCGGCGACAAGGTTTTGCGCCATGTGGCCGGTATTTTTAACAGTTCGGTGCGCGAACAGATTGATACAGTCGCCCGTTATGGCGGCGAAGAATTCGCGGTTGTTTTGCCTGAAACCATGATTGATGGGGCCAGACTCTTTGCTGAACGCATCAGAAGCAAGGTTGAGCTTACCCCGCTCAACCACGAGGGCAAAGAACTGCAGGTAACTCTGTCGATTGGCGTTTCGTGCACGATGGTCACCCACTGCGAAAAAACATCTGATCTGATCGAGGCCGCCGACATTGCCCTTTACCGGGCTAAAGATGCGGGTCGCAACCAGGTATTATCCTTTGACGAAAGCCAGCTGAAAAAATGAAAAACACCAAGCCGACTAACACAACCGAGCAGACTTTCAAAAGACTTTCAAGGCTTTCAGACATTTCGATGGCCCTCTC
The DNA here is from genome assembly GCA_035352635.1 of Candidatus Rifleibacterium sp. Classification (GTDB taxonomy): domain Bacteria; phylum Muiribacteriota; class Ozemobacteria; order Ozemobacterales; family Ozemobacteraceae; genus Rifleibacterium. The sequence continues at coordinate 15,216 of DAOPYA010000086.1, read as the reverse complement.
ATCAGGCACCGAACTGAAAGAGTTACTGAAAAGCATGGCCAAAACCGCCCGTGAAGCCTTGCTTGCCGATGAGGTTTATTTTGAACTTCTCAATCGCGAGTCTTTTGAGCTGATGCTGGCAGCCGCCAGTGGCGTCAGACGCAAACGCCCAGAATGTATTCATTGCCTTGACCGCCGCACAATTACCAGCTCAGAAGAAGAGTTTGGCTTTGCCCCCTGCTCAACCGACAACCCTGAACCCGAAGAAAACCTGAACGGCGAAGGCCTGATGCTGCGCAATGCCTTTTCGAGCCGGCAGCGGCTTATTTATTCAGGTGAAATGCATGACCCGCTGTTCAAAGATACGCCGTTCACTTCGGCCATGGTTATTCCATTAATGACCAACACACAGTGTGTCGGCCTGATGATCACGGGCAACATCTCAAAAAAAGCGATGTTCAGCGTTAACGATCTCGAAGAGGCAACTGTTTTTGCCAATCTTGCCGCCATGAAAATCGAGCATAGCGGCCTGCTGCTTGAGCGCGAGAACCGCATTCGCGAGATGGAAAAGTTGAATGTTCTCGCCAAGCGCTTCTCGTCAGTACAAACCCTTGAGGGGCTGATCGGGCTGTCTTTTGAGTATCTTTCGCAGCTTATTCAGCACGATCTGGGCATTGTCAGCCTCTATAAAGAAGACGAAGAAACAAGATATTTTGTTTCGCGCCTGCCGCTCTCACCATCGAGTCTCGACGGCCTGACCGGGCATATCGACGATATCAGTTTTAAAATACGCGGCAAGCCTTCGCGAATCACACGCTGCCAGCAGCTTTTTCTTCCGGATCAGAAGGCCATCAGCATGGACAAAGTGTTCAGGCGCAAGATTCAGTCGTTCATGACCGTGCCGTTAACCGTGCAGGGCAAGAACATCGGCCTTATCAACCTTTCTGCCACCGGCCAGAAGGCCTTCAACCGAGAACATCTGCGCACCTTCACCACCCTGTCGAATCTGCTAGCTACGGCGATTGAGAATGTTAAAATCAGGCTCTACCTCGAACGACGCATTGATGAAATTTCGGTTCTCTTCGAAATTTCGCAGTCGATCTCTTCAACCCTGGTTCTAGACGAAGTGCTCGACTCGATCGTCAATTTCTCAATGGAAATGATGAATGCCCTGCGTTGTGAGCTGCGCCTGCTTGACAGCACCGGCGAACTGCTCGAAGTACGCGCCTCGCGCGGTTTGTCAAAATCGTTTCTTTCATCAACCGCAATAAGGATCGGTGAAGGCATTATCGGCAGCTGCTTTTCTCAGCGTCTGCCCATTTCGGTTGTTGATGCCCGCAAAGACCCGCGCACCAAATACACCGCTCTGGCCAAACGCGAAAAGCTTGCCGGCCTGCTCGCAGTGCCAATCATGCAGCGCGGGCGGGCAATCGGAGTAATTACGATCTATACCAGCAAGCCCCGCGATTTTTCTCAAGATGAAATTGATCTTTTATCGACCTTTGCTTCGCAGGCCAGCATCGCCATCGAAAACGCCAAGCTCTACGCCGAGATGAAGCGACAGTATCTGTCGATGGTCATGGCGCTGGCAGCCGCTATCGAAGCCAAAGATTCCTATACCCACGGGCACAGCACCAAAGTCATGGAATATGCGGTTAAGATTGGCCAGGAACTAGGTCTCAGCGAAGACGAGATCGAAACAGTTCGCTATGCCGGGCTGCTGCATGATATCGGCAAAATTGGCATTAAAGATGTGATTCTCACCAAAGAAGGGCGTCTCACCGACGAAGAAGTCACTGAACTGCACCGACACCCCGAGTATGGCGCCAACATCATGGAAAGGGTCGAAATTCTAAAGGAAATCGCACCTCTAACCCTTTATCACCACGAACGATTCGACGGTGCGGGCTACCCTCTTGGTTTGAAGGGTGACCAGATACCGCTTGGGGCGAGAATTCTGGCAGTTGCAGACACTTATGATGCAATGATCGCCGACCGGCCCTATCGCAAGGCTTTTCCATTCGATTATGTTAAAACCGAAATGAAAAAGGCGGCCGGAAACCAGCTCGACCCTGAAATAGTGCGCGTTTTCTTCGATATCCTGAAACGCGAAGGCATCGACAAGGTTTAATGAAATACAGCCCGGTAGAACTGATCGCACTGCCGCATAACGCAGACCTTGACCATCTTGGGGCTGCGCGGTGCCTGATGTTGAAATACCCCCAGGCCCAGCTGCTGCACCCGGTCAGGTTCAGGCAGAATGCCTGGGAATGCGGGCGGCGGCTCGACTGGTTCAGAACCCTTAAATTCAAGGAAATTGATTTTTCTGCTGTCAGCCACATCTACCTGGCGGGCATCACTCACGCACTTCAGAACCCCGAGCTTTTCGAAGAAATTTCCAGACATAGCATGAAAGTTAGCGTCTTTGCCGAACGCCTGGCGCAACTGCCATTTGCCGGCGAGACCCTGCTTTGCCAAGCCTTCAGCCTTACTGCCAGCCTGATGAACCAGTTGCGCGACGCAGATTTTCGCTTCAGCAGCGAAGACTTGCAGCTATTTAAACTGGCGATCATCGAAAAGACCTGGGCCGGCCTTTCGGCAAAGGTTAAGCCCGAAGATAACCGCGCCCTGAACTTTGTGCAACGCCAATACACCCAGCCCGGAAAAATCGCCAACAGCGTTGTATTGGGGCTGCACGAAGGGCAAACCGGTCTTTATCACCACATGCTCAAAAATATCGAAGATATTCAGCCTGGTTTCTGGCCGGTTACCTTGATTGCAGTACGAACCACCGGCCAGGTTCAAGATATTGAACCTGTTGTCGATGCGGTCTGGTCTGATCTGGCGCAACCGATTATGCTGGTATTGCTCTCTTCAGGCAATTTCACCCGGGTCTGGGCGCGCAGCAACCTCTCTCAGATCGATTTTTATGAAATTTTTAAAGATTTTAAACCGACGCGCAGCCGCCGCTGGGTCTATTTTCATTTTGCCGGTACTACCCCGGAACAAAACCGGGCACAGATAATCGGTCACCTGAACAGCCATATCAAACCTGATCTGACGGCCGGCGACATCATGTCGGCCTCACCGCAATGCATCGACTGGCACTCTTCAATCGAAGATGCTCTGGGTATGATGCTGAAATTTAACATCATGTCGCTGATCGTTTTAAAAAACCAGGTCTTTGCAGGTCTGGTGACCAGGCGCGATCTTGACCGCGCCCAGCAGATGAACCTCGTCAAAGCCGAAATTGGCCCCTATGTGCCGACCAATACGCCAACAGTCAGCCCCGCTACCCCGCTCAGAGTTCTAAAAAATCTGATGGTCAGCTATAACCTGACCAGATTGCCAGTTTTGCACGAAAATTCAGTAGTCGGCATCATTACAAGCCACGAACTGCTGCGTGCCCTGCCAGACTACCTGCCCATGCCGCCAGACTTTCTTCCGCTGGCGCGGCAGGCTGATCTGCCAGCCACCGTGGCAGTCGAAGCTCTTGTGAAACGTGTATTCTCGGTGCGCATTTTTCTTTTGCTCGCCAGAATCGGGCGATTTGCCGCTCAAAAAAATGTATCAGTGTTTGCGGTGGGCGGTTTTGTGCGCGACCTGCTGCTCGAACGGGCGAACTTTGACATTGACATCGTGGTGATCGGCGATGCCATGCCCTTTGCTGAGGCACTAAGCGTCGAACTGGCTTGCGAGCACAAGATTTTTGACCGCTTTCATACCGCCCGCCTTTATCACGAAGACCTTAAGATCGACTTCAGTTCGGCCCGCATTGAGCATTATGCTAACCCGGGCGCCCTGCCGCAGATCGAATTCAGCGGTTTGTCAAACGACCTCTATCGCCGTGATTTCTCGATTAACGCCCTGGCTCTGTCGTTGAACCCCGAACACTTTCTTGAACTGAAAGACTTTTTTGGCGGTTACAACGACCTTCTCAACCGGCACATTCGTATTTTGCATTCTTTCAGCTTTCTCGAAGACCCGACCCGGCTGTTTCGGGCTGTCAGATTCGCGGGCCGCTTTAATTTTACTCTCGAACCTGATACCCGGCGGGCCTTTGAACTGGCGATCAGCCGCGAAGCCACCTCGAGGCTCTCTTTAAAGCGCATTGGCGCCGAAATATCTAAATGTCTGAACGAAGAAAGACCCCAGCAGATTGTGGCCGACCTGTTCAGTGAGGGTTTGATGCGAAGCCTGAGCAGCGAATTGACTGACCCGTCGATTCTGCCGCGTCGCTTCAAGTTAATTCGCGGTCTTGTCAAGCGCTTCGGCGCTCTTAATGAAGAAATCGACCCGGAGGCAATCTACTGGGCTGGCCTGCTCTCGCTTCTGCCAGGCGCGACCGCTGCCGAAATACTCGATGAAACCGGAACACCGCATGCCAGACGCCGCAAAATCCTTGAAGCCCTTGAAGCTATGAATTCAGTGCCGATGCAGCTTAACAGGGTTGAAGAAAGCGACCGGGTCAGTCTGTTCAAACTTCTTGATGACCTGCAGCTCGAAACGCTCATGGCCCTTATGGCGTATTCCCTTGACAAGCGCAATGCCCGCCGGGTGCTGTATTTTATCGGCACTCTGCGCCACACCCGGCCACTAATCAACGGCAAAGACCTGATTGCCGCAGGCTTGCAGCCAGGCCCGCAAATTCGTCGAATTTTTGCCCACATTATCGAGCTTCGCCTCAACGGCGCCCAGCTCAACAAAGAGGAGGAAATGGAAATTGCCAGAAGGCTTTACCAGGATATATAGTTTTCGCCCACCAGGTGGCATGCCACCAGATTCTTTTGCCAGGCTGACCCGCATTGGCTGCGTCATCTTTATTTTGCTTGGCATCAGCTTCATGCTTCAGGGAATCGGCTCGCTGTTCGAATCAGCATTTCATTTTCTGGTGCTGGTGCCGATTATTCTGATTTCTCTGACCTTTCATGAGTTTGCCCATGCAAAAATGGCAGACTTTCTCGGCGACCCGACCCCCGACCGCATGGGCCGCCTGAGCCTCAACCCGCTGCGCCACCTCGATTTTTTCGGCACCCTGCTGCTCTTTTTTACCAATTTTGGCTGGGCAAAGCCCGTAATCGTCGATCCGTCAAATTTTCGGGTACCCCAACGGGCCATGCTTTCAGTGGCGCTGGCTGGCCCGGCTGCCAACCTGACCCTGGCCCTGGCGGGTGTCATCGGCATGAAACTGCTGGCTGAACTGATCAAGGTTACCATGATGCCGCCGATCGCAGTATTTTTGCTGATCACCATGCTTAAATCGCTGGTATTGATCAATCTAAGCCTGGCGCTGTTCAATCTGCTGCCGGTGCCACCGCTTGATGGCTCGCGGGTGGTCGCCTATTTTCTGCCCGGGCGCTACCGTGCGCAATATCGGCAGTTCGAAGAAATAGCACCGATGCTCCTGCTGCTACTCTTCGCGCTTGGCGGGCTGAGCTTTATTCTTAACCCGTCAATAAACTTTATTTATACGAGTTTAAGTGCCTGGTTCGGCAACCCTTTGCAGGAAATAACCCTTTATCTGCACACATTCACCGCACCGGGCATACAGTACTGAAGAAAAAATAATGGGCTGTTGCACCATCAGGTGCAACAGCCCTTCTTTTTCAGGTCAGATCGTCAGGCCACTGGGGTCGGATTGTATGGATTAAGAGCCGCAGGGCGGGTAGCAAGTTCTTTATCAACTATGAACATACCGCCGGGGGCATTTCCGGTCAGGTTGATCATATCAATGACAGCCTTGGCAGCCGCTTCTTCTTCAACCTGTTCGCCAATGAAGAAATTGAGAAAATTGATGGTTGCATAATCTTTAAGAGAATGGGCAAGTTCAGCAAGATTATTGATGCAGGCTGTGATATGGCCTTCATGTTTAAGCGCTTCTTCAAAAACATGTTTTACTGATTTCCAGGCTTTCGGGGGAGCTTTCAAGGCTTTGAGTTCAGTTTTGCCGCCCTTTTCGGCGATATAATTCATGAACTTAACAGCGTGGCTGAATTCTTCAAGGGCCTGATTGCGCATCCAGTGTTGCAGACCAGGCAGGCCTTCTGCGACACCATATTCTGCCATAGCCAGATAAAGATAAAAAGAATACATTTCTTCGTAAACCTGATTTACAAGTGCCGCTTCCATCTTTTTGTCGAACATTCTATTTCCCTCCAGTTATTTAATTCATCACCCAAATAGTATCATTTTGCAGGCAAAACTGCAATTTTTTTATTGCCTTGCTGTTTAGGCTTCAATTGCGGTCGTCATACTGTTGAAACAGTTTCAAAACAGCGTCGCTGACCTCAAGGTCATGGTGGCGCAGCACTCTTCTGATCAACTGACGATTCTGTCTGAATTGACGCAGCAGACGGGCGCCAGCCAGGCAATGTTCGGTGTTGGCAATCGGCAGCAGCACCTTGGCCACTTTAAACAGCAATGATGGCCTGGTAACCGATTTGCCAATATCGTGCAGCAATGCGAGGGTTAGCAGATATTGCCTCATATCGGGTTGAAGGCCCGCATCATTGTTGATGTCGTCGTAAACCCGCATAATGTGGGCTTTTTCAGATTTTTTGAGTGCTGCAAGCTGATTTCGCACCTGAGGGGCAAGCTCGGCAACGGCTGCATCCCATTTATTGCGGTCGAGTCTGGGCAGCAAAACCTGCTTGAACTGCCAGATTCGATATAAAATTCGTGCCAGCAGCCTTTTGAGCATGGTTACTTGAATCTCCGTGGCCAGAGCTTCTGCAGTCTTTCCAATGCTTGCTTTTCGCGGCCATGCTCAGTGGGTCGATAGTAATTTTCTGGTTGCATGCCCTCCGGAAAATAATTTTCATCAACGAAAGCACCGCGATAGTCATGCGGATAACGATATTCGCGGCCATAGCCGATTTCTTTCATCAGCCCGGTGGGGGCATTTCGGAGGTGATAGGGAACCGACGGTTCCTGGCCGTTTCTGATGCTTTGCTTAACCAGCTTTTCAGCTCTATACAAAGCATTGCTCTTCGGGGCGGTGGCCAGATAGACTGCCAGATGGGCCAGAAACAGGTGTGCTTCGGGAGGGCCCACAAATTCAAAGGCCTGAATTGCTGAAACTGCCAGTGTAAGGGCAAACGGATCGGCCATGCCGACGTCTTCAGAGGCAAAGCGCACCATGCGCCTGAGAATGAACTTGCAGTCTTCGCCGCCTTCGATCATACGATACAGCCAATACAGGCTGGCATCTGGGTCTGACCCGCGCATTGATTTGTGCAGAGCCGAAATCAAATTGTAATGCTCTTCGCCACCCTTATCGTAGCGCAGCATTTTGCTCTGAAAAGTCTCGGCCACGAGTTCTGGGTCGACGACCGGCTGCATGCCACTGTGCTGTCGGGCAACTTCGCAGCAGGTTTCAAGAACGTTCAGGGCAATACGCGCATCACCGGCCGCCATCATTGCTATGCGTTCAAGGCTCTTGTCTTCGATCTGCACAGCCGGTTGACGCAGCAGCTTGCTGTCCTGATCGAGGGCGCGTAAGAGAATGGTTACCAGGGCCGGCGGGGCCACCGGTTTGAGAATCAGCACCTGACAACGCGACAGCAGTGCCGAAATAACTTCGAAACTCGGATTCTCGGTAGTGGCGCCGACAAAGATGACCAGCCCTGATTCGATATGTGGCAAAAGAGCATCCTGCTGCGCTTTGTTAAAGCGATGGATTTCATCGACGAACAGCATGGTCTTGCGGCCGCTCTGGCGCCGCGCCTCGGTCGCTTTCTCGAAGGCAGCTTTCAGGTCTTTAACCCCTGAGGCTACTGCTGACAGCTGTATAAAATCAGCATCTGCGTGCCGGGCCATCACTCTGGCAAGGGTGGTTTTGCCACAACCGGGCGGGCCCCAGAAAATAATTGAGCCGCTCAACCCAGCTTGCAAAAGCATCCGCAAAGGTTTACCCTGGCCGAGAATGTGTTCCTGACCGAGAATATCTTCGAGGGTCTCGGGGCGCATACGATCAGCCAGTGGCTGATATGGCTCATTCTGGGCAAGATTACCGCTGGAAAATTCAAACAGGTCAGTCATCGGACTTCTTTCGCTTCTTCGAACTGCGGCGGTTCAACCGCAGTTTTGGCAGGGGCAGGCGAGGTGGTATGTTCAGTTTCAGCGACCTCATCATCAAATGAACTGATGTTGCCGGTGTCGATTTCAGAGTGCTTGCCGAGAACTTCGATGACTTTCCAGGTCATGCGGCGATATGCCATCTCAGTCTCGCGGGCCAGCTGATGCAGGCCTTTTGCCGTCATTTCCATTTTCGGGTAGATAAGCAGCTTCTGGCTGCTGATAAAACCTGGGTTTCTGATTGGCAGGCGGTCCTGGGCCCAGGCAAGAAAATCGGCATTCGCCAGCAGACTGCCGGCTGAAGCCACATCGAGGCCTCCAGATTCTTTTTGAATAAAATCAGGAACACTGTTGTTCTTCTGAAAACAGTCATTACATGGCTGAAGGCCGCTGAGTTCATGATAATCGCCAACCCAGACACGCTCACTGCCGCTGGCTGCTGGGCATTCAAGAAACGGATCATGATACAGAAGCCCCTCTTTGGTGATCCAGGCAATTGTATCCTGCTGTTTAACGCTCTTTTTGGGAGCTGCCGACGAACTGCCTATATCCATTCGATCAGGCAGAACCGCGCCTGGCTCTTGAGTTTCCACTGTTCCTGAGGCCGAAAAAACACCGGTCAGAATGCGTTCAGCCCTGGCTCTCGGCCGACGCCGCGCGCCAGATAACGGAAACACATAGCCCTCGGCAATCTTTTCAGGGGGCTGCGACTGGCGTAGTCGGCTGGCAGAAACCTCGCCGCCCGACTGAACTCTTTTTCCGGAAGCGTTTTCGACGACCGTAACCTGAGCAGAAGCACTATTTAAAAGCATACTGAACAGCATGCACCAAAAGATAGCTGAACGCATCTGTTTTCCTTTCAGATATTTCAATGCCTGACAAGAATAAAACCAGAACATAAGGCATCGATCTTCAAATCGCCCTGAACCCGAAACAATTGCTATCGCCGCGAACTGCCTGCAAATTATAGCATAAAGTTCAGCGCCGTGAGTTCTCTCGACTTTTATAAATTATTAGGGTAAACTGCACCACCTATGAATGAAGTGATGGCAGAACCTCAAAATCAGGCAGCAGCGGCATCGGCATGGGCGGGCAAACTTTATACCGCCGGCCTGTTCATTTTTGTCTTCTGCTGCAATTTTTCGATTTCGGCTTCGCAGATTGGCCTGGGGCTGGCACTCATCGGCTGCATTGGTCAATATCGCGCCGGCCAGATGAGACTTAAATCGACACCTCTTGATCTGCCCTTCGCGTTTCTGGCTCTGACCGGCATTTTGTCGGTTTTCAGAGCAGAAGACCTGTCAAGGGCAGTTCCAGAGATCAGATCATACCTGGTAATTGCATGTTTTTATCTGAGCTTCTGGTATGAAATGAGTGAAGATCAACTAAAAAGGCTTCTGGTCGTCTATGTAACATCGGCAGCTCTGGTTGGTATGGTTAACGGGCTGCGCACACCGTATCTGACCCTCATAGGCAATCGCGCCCGCGGTTTTTTTTCAACCTCCATGACTTTTGCTGAGTGCCAGTCAATGGCACTGCTTGTAATCTGCGTCATCTTTGCAAGCGTTAAACGCGACCTGATCAGGCAGTCACTTCTGCTCTTCGCCGCCGCTGTCACATCATATTCGTTGATTTTATCAAAGGTTCGCAGCGCCTGGCTTGGCTTTTTTTTCGGTATCCTGGTTCTCTTTTTTCACTTTCCCAAAAGAATTGCAATTGCCATGCTGTTTGTTCTGGCCGCCGTATCGCCGGTCGCCATTGCTGACCCTGATGTTTATGATCGGCTGATAAGTTTCCTGCCATCAAAAACCGCTGAAATTGCCCAGGCAAAGATAGACGACCATTTCACCTCGTCATCGTTACAGGGTACCTATCATCGCCTTACCATCTGGTTACGCGGCATGCAGATGCTCGAGAACCACTTTGCTTTCGGAGTTGGTCTGAGCAACACAAAACCATGGTTCAAACATTTTGCATCAAAATTTGAAAGTGAAAACAATCTGATCTGGGGGCATCAGCACAATAATTTTGTTCAGATTCTCGCCAGTACGGGGCTTATTGGTCTGATCGCCTTCATCAACTTTATAATTGTCACGCTCGCTTTTACCTGGCAGGCAAGCATGAGCGGGCAAAACAGCTGGCGCGGCATGGTCAGCAAGGGAGCGATGGCAGTGTTCCTCTGTTTTCTGGCTTCAGGAATAGGCGAATACAGCTGGGGGGACGAGGAAGTCGTCATGATGGCCCTGTTTCTGCTTGGCCTGCTGATGAACCATCATGTTGCGTCAGAAGAAGAAACTGGCAATAAAAACTTGCAGCCAAAAAACGCGGCGAGCGACACAGGAATACCAGCGACCGCCGTCACCAGATTGTAGACGGTGTGCTGATACAGTTCCAGTGGGAATAGAGGATAAAAGCGCTGCATAAGGGCAACAAAGACCCACACGAACAGAGTGGCACCAATTGAAGAAATCAGAAGAAAATTCTTGAAACCGCCCGGGAACGCCCCACCGGCAAACACCGCCGGCAACGAAAAAACACTGACAACCGCCAGCCATGAGGCCCAGATTCCGAACCATGATTGAGCCGACCCGGCATTGGCCATGCCCCAGAAATAAGGCAGACAAACGAGCATTTCGTCAGGAATGCAGAACAACGCTTTGCTGCGACGACTGCGCCAGACAAAAAGCGCGAGAATAAAGACAAGCTGTAACGCTGCCCCCGCCAATGCAGATGCCGTATTCAAGAGTAGCAGATTAAGCGACCAGACAAAAAAAGCCACAAGGTAAAGCCAGGCCGCAACCCGTGACCCGGTCAGCAATATTCTATACATTAAAACCTCGCAGTCTCAGCGTTTTGCGATATATCGCATCGAGACGCCCAGCCATAGCTTCAATTGAATACCTTTCAGCCCAACTGATTCTGAACGAATCTGAATAGCTCCTGTTTTGCGATCTACACGTCTTTACGACATTTTCAAGGCCCAGAGCAAATCCTTCGGGGTCGTTGGGGAGAATGAACCCATTCTGGCCGTTCTCGAGAATTTCGGCAACCCCGCCCACATTTGTTGAAGCAACCGGGCAGCCAGAGGCGATTGCTTCGATCAGTACAACCGGAGTGCCCTCATTTCGCGAACTCAACACCAGAAGATCAATATCTGAATAGACCTCTTCGATATTGAAATTGACGCCACAAAAATGTACCCGATCAGCAATTTCGAGGTTAGAGGCCATCAGGCGCAGTTCAGGTTCGAGTTCACCGCCACCGGCAATAACCAGTTGCATATCTGGCTGCAACTTTGTCAGGCGTGCAAAAGTCTTCAGCAATAGCGCATGATTTTTGACCGGCACTATTCTGCCAACGATACCGATAACAAAATGGTTATCACGCAAACCGATCGAACGGCGCCAACCCATTGATTTACGAGGTAAAGCCAGATTTTTAGCCAGATCGAGACCGAGGGTAACTGCTTCAATTTTTTGATTGTTGCTGATTTTGAGACGCGAAGCAAGTTCAGCTCCCAGGCCGGGCGTGAGAGTAATAAGCCGATCGGTAAATTTTGCGAGAAAGCGTTCAATGGCAACGACAATTTGAGAAACCGGCCTTGAAAAATAGCCCGTGAAAATGAACCCATGATAAGTGTGAAAAATAGCCGGAACTCCGCAGATCACGGCTGCCAGGCGACCCAGGCAACCGGCTTTGGTGGTATGAGTATGCACCACATGGGGGCGAAATTCCATTATTTCTCTGACGATTTGTTGAAAGGCGGCTAAATCAGCAAGAGGCATTACCGGGCGATCGAGATGATGCACTATTCTGGGGTTAACGCCCTGCCCTTGCGCCCAGGCCAACATACTGCCCTCAGAGGTTGCCGGAGCACCCGTCAGGAGCCTGGTTTCATAACCCAGACCCGGCATCGCCCTGACAAGATTAACTACATGCCTGGAAGGCCCACACACATTCATTCTACCGAGCAGGCGCAGCAAGCGTATTTTCTGATGATTTTTCATTTTTTCCATTTTCAGGCGCCTTATAGTGACACAGCAGCAGACAGTTTTCAAGATTTTCGATCCCACAATGCTATGCTTCGGGTAATTCGTGTTTTTCTGGAATACCATGACGGCAGGCTGTATAATGTTGATATAAAAAAACGAGGAGACCGGAACATGCTGCATCAACCAATTTATCAGCATCAGGGGTTTGCCGGGCTGGCAGATTTTTATTATCGCGAGCTGGTAAGCCGCAACCCTGTTACCGCGACCTGGCTTGGCGAGCACAGTTTTGACGGCCTGCTGCCCGAAACCGGCGCCGAAGCAGTTGAGCGGCACCTGGCGTTTCTGAGAGAGATGCGCGGCACCTTCAGTTCTCTTTCTGAAAATGAACTTAGCGTTGATGAGCGCATCGATCGCGAATCTATCATTCACTTTGCCGATCAGCAGATATTTAAAGACGACGATCTGCAGCTCTGGAAGTGTGGCCGGGACTTGGCGATGACCATCGGCGACGCCCTGTTTCTCTTGTTCATTCGTGATTTTGCTCCGCTTTCTGATCGCGTTCAGTCAATGATCATGCGCCTTAAGGCGGCACCAATGTTCTTAACCAGCGGCCGAACTCTTTTTCAGAAGGTTTCTCAGGAACGTGGCGAACTTTATCTTGAGTCGGTGAGCAATTTATCGATTTTTATCAACACGATCGGCGACAGCATTCGCCGTTACATACCGCCAGTTCTGCACCAGGAATACCTGCGGGCAGCGGTGGAAGCAAAAAAAGCGCTTTCCGAATTTTCTGAATGGTTCAAACACGCGATTATGCCAAGGGCAGATGCGGAATGGGCAATCGGGCAGAACGCTTTTCAGGCTTTATTGGCCAGTCGTAAGTCAGCAATGACCTGCCAGGATATCACTGAGCTTGCCTGGCGAACCATCAACACAGCGTCAAGCCAACTCGAGAATCTCAGCAGCGTTATTCTTGGTGCGACTACCGGCAAAGCTGCCGGAGCGAGAAACGAAGCGAAAAAGCGCATCACCCATCACGCGCCAGCCGGCTTTGACCAGGCACTTGCCGTCTACCGTGAAGCCGCAGTCAGAACCAGGGCTTTTCTCGATTTCAGTGGTTTCGCAACGCTGCCAGACAACGAAGAACTTGAGATCATCGAAACACCTGGTTACATGAGCCATATTATTCCAGCAGCGGCCTATTTCGGCCCCGAAAAGAAAGCCAGAGCGCAACGCGGCTTTTACCTGCTGACCCGCGAAACGGCGGGCGCATCGACCCAACACAACTACGCCGATATTGCCAACCGGGTTATTCATCACGGTTACCCGGGTCACCACCTGCATCTTGCCGCCCAGAACTCGCACCCGGGCTTATTACGTTCTTTTGCCGACAACCAGGAAATTCGGGAAGGCTGGGCCTGTTACTGCCAGGAAGCGCTTCGCGAACTGGGTTTTGAGACTTCAAGCGAAAGTCTGTTTGCCCAGGCCGGCGAGAATCTTTATAACGCCGCACTGCTGCTGACCGACATCAATTTGCAGACACGCACCTGGAACAAAAGCCAGGCGGTGCAGTTTCTAATCGAGCAGACCCGCGTCGAAAAAGATGTTGCCGACCATGAAATTCGCAGGCAGGTTGTAGCACCGGGTTGCCACGTCAGCAAATTAACCGGGTTTCAGCAGCTCATCAACCTTAAAAACGAACTGCACCAGAAATTCGGCAACGATTTTACTGACAGAACTTTTCATGACCTGATATTATATCAGGGCGGTGTGCCGGTCAGTATTGCCCGGGCCTACTTCCCTGAAATCATACACCAGAACCTGAAAGCAAGAAACAGAGCCTGAACATGACATTTCGAAAACAATTATTCGTTCCCAACAAACGCGATTACATCGCCGGCCTGAAGCGCCCTGCAGTTGAATGCATTCTTTGCAGTATTATCAACGACGAACCATCGGTAACCAACCTGACAATCTGGAAAAACGAAATTGTGGTTGTCTGCGCCAACCTTTACCCATATAACGCCGGTCATCTGCTGCTGTTCCCGTTACGCCACATCACTGACCCCCGGCAACTCGATAAGAACGAGCAACAGCAAATGCTGGCCCTGCTCAACGCATCGCTTGATCGACTTGAAGCGGTCTACCGACCGCTCGGGTTTAATATCGGGTTTAACATCGGCGAGGCATCGGGCGCCAGTATCGAGCACCTGCACCAGCATGTGGTGCCCCGTTATCATCGTGAACTTGGCTTTGTCGATATTACCGCCGGAGCAAAAATCATTATTGAAGATCCGCTGGTAACCATCAGCAAGTTAAAAGACGCCTTTGCCGGCCTTAAAATTTAAGTCACGGCTCTGTTTGCCATGTGATATAATTCTTTCAATTTCTATCAGGAGCACATACCCGTATGTTTAAAAGAATGAGCAAACTTTTCGTTGCCGTCGCCGCCCTTTCGGCAACCTGTGCCTTTGCCAGCCCAGATGGCGATCTCAAATACATGGGCTATTCTCAGGAAATGGTTGATGAAGTTATGGCCGCGACTGGCGGCAAGCCGATTGCAGATGCGAAAAGCACCGCTGAAACTGAAGAAGCCGATGCAAACCTTGAACAGTTGACCGAACTCGGGGTCACCAGATCGATCACCCCGGGCATGGAAGACCGCTCAGGCACGATTCGCGATGAAATTCTCAACTACTGGGACACCATGACCCCCACCAGCAAAAATATACAGCCGGTCAGCGATGAAACGAGAGCTCTGCTCGAAAGCAACATCAAAACTGCTCTTGAAGCATCCGGCTACTCGATCGTTCAGTTCAGCCTTCTCGACCTGCCCGAAGGCAGCCTGAAAAACACGCTGCGTGCAGTGGTCAGGGTAACAAAACCCGTTAAAACGCCAAATTCCTACAAAGAAATCCAGGCCAGCCTCGCTGAAGTCAAGCAAATCTGCAACCAGGCCGCCACGATCGACGGCGTCAACTACCTTTCCGAAATGACCACCTTCGTCGCCGAGAACCCGCGCAATAACTATTACTACGAAAAAACCATACTGAAACCCTGACCCTAAGCAGGATTACCCATCAATGAGTCTTCTAGCTTCGCCCAGACAGACAACCAGAATAATGGTTTATGCGATGATCTGCACCCTGGTCATCGCATTTGGTGCTAT
>DAOPYA010000085.1:0-18113 GCA_035352635.1 Candidatus Rifleibacterium sp. | reverse complement strand
TGGAGGCGGCGGGAATCGAACCCGCGTCCGAAGAGGCTCACAGACACCGTCTACCATTATATCCTGCGTTTAATTGTTTAAGATTTTCGTAACCCACAGGCGGGTCTCTACTCATCCGATCCGTCTGGTTTGTCTCGACCTGATACCCCAGTGGCCCAATATCAAGTCCAGCCAGTTTTAATGGCGGTTCACCCGGTGCTTACTGGCAGAATCATCCGGGGAACCGTCACAGCGCGATTAGGCTGCGAGTGCTAATTCTTCGTTAGCTTTTATTGTTTGATCGATTTTTTGCGAGGCCGTTCGATCAACCTCGAATGGCAGGTGGATGATCACACTCCCCGTCGAAACCAGGTCGCCCCCGATTTCGGCAGTTGCATAAACAACCACTTCTAAGAGTATAGCTCAAAGCCTGCGTAAAAGCAAGATTCTGTGCAGCCTCGCATCAGCGGCGAAGCAAGGCGATCAAAACCCGGCGTAGCAGATGTTCAGGGGGGTTTAAGGGCTTCATAAGACCAGCAGCGAGGTTGACCCCTGCCTGACCTTTGTTCAGATATGACTATGCAAAAATGATAGAATGCTATTATTATTCTTTACATGAAACTCGCATTGCTGACCACAGGTGTCAGACATCTGGCCGGGGGGAAAAATAAAATGAATAGAATTCGCGCGTTAATGCTGGTCACTATCTTCCTGTTTTCCTGCTTCCTGAACGGGAATTTTCTGTTTGCCGCTGATCGTGCAGCAGATGGAATGGAATACATTGAGGTTCGCAACGAAAAGAACGAGCGGGTTAAGTTTTCAAGATTGATTCTTGGCACCGACCACCTGGCACAGGAAGACTGGTACAGCCCGAACTCAAGAAAAATTACCGATGAAGGCATCAACAATCTGCTTGATGAAGCAGTGCGCCTCGGGATCAACCTGTTTGATACATCGCCGATTTATGTTGGCGACATCGAATACCGCCTCGGAAAATGGATGACGGCGTTCAGGCAGAAAAACCCGGACAAAAAGATTTACGCCCTTTCGAAAGGCGGGTTCCCATTCGATCTTTACTGGTCAAAGAAGTTGCCGACCGGTGAAAACTCATTTTGCCTGCAAGAGATGTTAAAAGCAAAGGGCATAATGGCTGAGGGTTTTGCAGATCTGCCGAATGCTCCGAACGGAACCTATGCCAGCCGGTTGTTTGGCGACAAAGAGCAGATCATAGCAAGAGTCAGCGAAGAGATGGGCCACACCTTAAAAAATCTCGGTGAATACCCCGCGGTTTATCTTATGCATAGAGACGACGCAGATTTTATTAATTTTGAGCCTGTTAAAAGAAGTCAAAATTCGGTTAACACCATAATGCAGGCGCTCAGTTCTAAAGAATTGCGTGATAAATTCACATTTCTTGGCTGGTCAAACTGGAAACCGAACCGAATTACCAGGTCGCTGGCACTCGCGAACAAGCATGCCAACCTCGCAAAACCGGTTTTCAACAGCCCCTACTTCTCGCTGTTTGAGATGTCTGAAAGGGCCATTCATGCCGGGGGCGTTCAGGCGACCCATGAAGATATGATGGATGAAAGCTTTCTGAAGGGAATCAAGCTCATGCCCTATTCGCCTCTGGGGGGCGTCAGCATTCTCGATCGACCCGAACCCTGCTGGGAAAACGCCCGAAAAGAAGCCAGAAAAAAATACGCCCAGGGTGACCCTTACTGGAAGAACGTCTACCATTCAATCTTTACCTGCGCCAACGAAGAAAGATATAACCGGCTGGTCAGGTTTACTGATGACTTCAATAAAAAGCACAAAACATCTTATGTCGCCGATCAGATGGCCAACGCCTACGCCCTGGCTCACAAAAGAACTGATTTTCTGGTTATTGGGCCGATAACCATCGAACAATTGAGAAGAACCGTTGCCGCCCTGAAACTCGCGAAAATGCTTTCCCCTGAAGATCTCGATTTTCTCTGTTACGGCGATGAGTAAAGGGCAGAGGCGGTAAAAGTCGTTACCCGACGGTTTTTTCGGGGGGAACCCAGAAAAACTTCAAATAAATTAGCGCGGCCGACATGGCTGCGATAAACATGTACAGCAGATCGAAAGGACCTTGATCGAGCATGCCGGCGGCTCCGGGCGGCGTGTTGAGAGCTTCGTTCAGGAAAGCAAAGAAAGCCTGAACCAGACATAGAATCAGGGTTAATACGACCGCCAGATAATCGTAGCGATTTTTGCTGGTCTTGATAACCCCAATCAGAAGCAGCGCCAGGGCCGGCAGACCCCAGACGACCGCAAGCACCATAAAAGCCTTCATTCTGAAGGCAATAAAAGAAGCAATTACAAACAAATAAGCAGCCAGAACCAGAGAACAGAATACCCGTATGAACATGGGGTGTCTCCTGGAAACTTCAAGACCTCAAACGCAAATGATCGCTGTTCAAATTATAACAGACAATCATCGTGGCAAGGTTTCAAAACCTTCGCCGTAAACCATGGCAGTGTCTTGAATCACCACAAATGAATCGGGGTCGGCTTCGGCAATCAGGCGGCGCAGTGCCGGAACACGATTTTTGCTTAGAACGGTTGCCAGGGTCGTTTTTTCGATGCCGCTGAAGCCGCCGTATGACTTGTATTCGGTCACTCCACGCGACAACTCGGTAAAAATACGGCGTTTGATCTGATCAGGCTTATCGGTGATGATCAGCACCAGCTGATTCGCCCTGAAACCGTTAAGAACCGCATCGAGGGTGTGTGCCTGAATAAAAATGAAAATGAACGAGTACATCATCGTTTTAAAACCAATCATCGCATCGGCGAAGGTGAAAAAGCCGATGGTCAGCACGAAAGTATCGGTAACCAGCAGAGTTTTGCCCACCGGAATATGCTTTAACTTGCGAACCACCTGAGCCATAGCATCGGCTCCACCGGTCGCGGCGCCCTGGTTGAAGACGATAGCCATGCCGGCGCCAATGGCCAGAGCGCCATAAATTGAGGCTACCAGCAGTTCCTGGTCGAGCAACTGGCGAATTTTAACATCATAACCGTGGCTCTGCAGATACCACAGAAAGATATCCATGGAAAAATAAAGCAGCGAGGTTGAATAGATCGACTTCGCGCCGAAAGATTTGCCAAGAATACGCACCGAAAGCGCAAAAATCACCAGGGTCAACGACCACGAAACAATGCCGACTACAGGCAGCATACGGCCGTCAGCGAAAAGATTGCCTAGAAACTTCGCGGCGATAATGCCAAGGCCAGTGACGCCGCCCTCAAACAAATTCAGGGGCAAAATAAAAATAACATAACCAAACGACGACAACAGTGTTCCAAAGGTTATCAATAACCATGAACCGTATGAATCGGCGGTTTCGTTAACATCTGCCGTTTTAACCGTTTCCATTGTTTCGCTCCATTGAAATCTTGCCAGGCAGAACCATTATCAATGAGCCACACCCGGGCGTTTTGACCATAACAATGCCATGGCGCCGGGTAATTTTGAAAGTTTGCCTGTGCACACAGAAAACTATATAATCTCTGGCAAGACAAATCAATCCAAGAGGTTCACAATGAAAAACAAATTCAACTGCCTGCTGGCGGCAGTCGCCATTTTGCTCGGGGCGGGCGGGGTCACCGCTCAAAACATCGTCAAGGCACCCATCGATAACCAACCGGGTGCCCCCCAGGCACCAACAAACCAGCTAAGCGTCGAACGCCCTGCAACTACCATTAACAACGGCGGCGCGGTTGTTAATGAAGAAAACACCTGGCAAACTGATGTCTATGGCGAAGGCTGGCAGTCAGATGCCGAAAAAATCAGTCGACTGCTGCCTGAATTCGCTTCTGGAAACGGCATTCCCGCTACCGATGCTGACCGGGTTGCAGTCGCCGCTTTGCCCATCGACGTTGCCCAGAACGTTACCCGGGCGATCGAAAAATACTATCTGGCCCTCGAAAAAATGTCGTATGGCTACGCCGGCCGTAAATTTGAGATCATCGGCGCCCGCCGCATCGACAACTACATTCTTCTCTGGATAGACGAACCAGAGATCAGGGATGGCGGAAGGGCAATCATCTACGGCGGCGGCAAAGACCGCATCGTGGCTGAATTCTCGGATGGCGGCATCAGGGGCTGATTTCAAAAAGACTTGATTTTAGCAACAATTCGTATTATTTTATGTCACCATTCAATCGAATCAATCTCATGAGGCCGAAAAATGCAAACCAGTGAATCTCATGAACCGCAAGGGTTCATCGTTACGATTGTCAAAACCTTCCTGTCGGGGCCGTTGTCGATTCTGCTGATCATCTTCGCGGCTCTGGCCGGCATCATCGCGGTTCAGGTTACGCCGCGCGAAGAAGAACCGCAGATTGTCGTGCCTATGGTGGATGTTTATGTCGGTTTTCCTGGTCATGCACCCCCTGAAGTCGAAGAACTCGTCACCAGACCTCTCGAAAAGTTGATGTGGCAAATCGATGGCGTCGAGCACGTTTATTCGATGAGTCAACGTGATCAGGCGATGGTCACAGTGCGGTTCTACGTTGGTCAGGATCGCGAACGCGCTATGGTCAAACTGCGCGACAAGATCGACGGGCATCATGATATCGTGCCGCCTGGGGTGAGTTATTGGCTGGTGAAACCCGTTGAGATCGATGATGTGCCGATTGTTACCCTGACCCTGACTTCACCCGATGCGAGCGCCTCTGAACTGCGGCGTATCGCCGAAGAAGCTGAGGCTCGTCTGGCGCGGGTTCGCAACGTTTTCAGATCAGAAATTCACGGTGGCTATCGTCGTGAAGTAAGAATTGAAGCCGATCAAACCAGAATGCAGGCCCTCGGAGTCTGCTTCGCCGACATTCAGGGCGCGGTGACCGGCAATAATATGCTTGGCGACAGTGGCCGAATCGTTGACGGCGAACGCAGCCTGCGCATTCTGGCCGGCAACGTGGTAAGATCGGCTGCTGAAGTGGCAAGAATTCCGATAAGATCGTCGAATGACCGGCCAATTTATATCGAAGATGTGGCGACGGTCATGGACACAGTGGAAGAGCCAGACCATTATCACCATTCAACTTATGGGCAAGCTTCTGGTCAAACTGAGACCGGCGAACGGCACCCGGCGGTCACCATTTCATTCAGCAAGAAAAAGGGCACCAACGCCGTTGAAGTCGCCCGGGAAATTATAGCGGAAGCAGAAAAACTCAAAGGCAGGGTTATTCCGCCTGAGGTTGACCTGATTGTCAGCCGCAATTACGGGGCGACAGCCGACGAAAAAGTTAATGAACTGTTGTCGAGCATGGTGTTTGCGGTGCTGACGGTTGTTGGTTTGCTGGCCTTCACGATGGGGTGGCGGGCAGCGCTTGTCGTAGGCCTTTCGGTGCCAGTCAGCTTTGCGTTGGCGCTGTTCATAAATCTGATCGCCGGGTTCACCATCAACCGGGTAACCCTGTTTGCTCTGATTCTGAGCCTTGGGCTGGTAGTCGATGACCCGATCACCAACGTCGATAATATTCAGCGGCATCTGCAAATGGGCAAAGAACCACCTGAAAAAGCTGCCGTATCAGCGGTCATGGAAGTCATCGTGCCAGTGATCATGTCGACCCTTGCCATCATCGTCGCCTTCATGCCGATGTTCTACATCACGGGCATGATGGGCCCTTATATGGGGCCGATGGCAATAAACGTGCCCCTGACCGTGACCTTTTCGACGCTGTGCGCCCTGACTTTTGTGCCATGGGTGGCCTTAAACCTTCTCAGGGGAATGAAAGCCGAAAACACCGGGGTGACCGATGGGGTGCCGCCATGGGTTCGCAGTTTTTATCGCTGGCTGATCACGCCGTTTCTGCGGGCACGCAACGCTGTCATCCTGATTGTGGTTATCTTTTTGCTGCTCGGCGTTTCGCTGTTTCTGATGGCTGACCGCAAAGTGCCTCTGAAAATGCTGCCGTTCGACAATAAAGACGAACTGCAGCTGATCGTCGATATGCCCGAGGGTGCATCGCTTGAAGCCACCGACCGGGTGGTGCGCGATTTTGAGCAGTATCTGGCCCGGGTTAATGAAGTTTCGAGCGTTCAGTCTTACGTCGGCATACCTGCACCGATCGACTTCAACGGCATGGTTCGGCACTACAACCTGCGCCGCAGTGTTTCCAATGCTGACATTCGCATTAATCTGGCTCACAAAAGCAGGCGCACCCAGCAGAGCCACGCGATTGCCCTGCGTCTGCGCAAAGATCTCACTGCCATAGCCGACCGTAATGGCGCCACGGTAAGCATTGTTGAGCTGCCGCCTGGCCCGCCGGTCTTTTCGACGCTCACCGTTGAAGTATATGGCGATGAAGACCGCACCTATGACGAGATTCTCAAGGGTGCTGAATTCTTGCAGCAGCAGCTGAAAGAAGAAGACAGCGTGCATATCACCCAGATCGACAATATGAACGAGACTACGCATGACCGCATCGTTTTCACGCCTGATGTGCAGAAGGCCGCAATGCATGGCCTGGCCGCTGCCTCGATTCAGCAGATGCTGATGCAGGCTGTCAAGGGCAGTCAGCTCGGCATCGCCCACATCGACAACGAGCGCGAGGCTGTGTTGATCAAGGTGCGGCTGCCATTTGCCGATCGCAATAACTTGCAGAGGCTACGCGAGCTCAGTTTGCGTGACCGCGCCGGCAATCTGGTAGCGGTTGGCGAGCTTGGTGATTTTTGCATCGAAAAAGAAGAGCAGGTCATTCAGCACAAAAACATGCGGCCGGTG
Source organism: Candidatus Rifleibacterium sp. (assembly GCA_035352635.1). GTDB lineage: Bacteria > Muiribacteriota > Ozemobacteria > Ozemobacterales > Ozemobacteraceae > Rifleibacterium. The sequence goes on along the minus strand of DAOPYA010000085.1, from coordinate 11,373 downwards.
GTGTTTGTGACCGCCGAATGCGTGGGGCGCCCGCCGGCTGAGATCATTCTTGATATGGCTGCCCGCCTGAAGAAGAACCCGTTGCCACCGGGCATCAGCCTTGACTGGGCCGGCGAAGGCGAATGGGAAATCACGGTCAGGGTGTTCAGAGATCTTGGCATCGCCTTTGCGGTGGCATTAATGGGCATTTACCTGCTGCTGGTCGTGCAGATGAACACCTTCATCATGCCGTTACTGGTCATGTCGGCGATTCCGCTGGTAATCATCGGCATTGCGCCGGGCTTTTATCTGTTGAATCTGCTCAGCGCCGGTTCAGTTGGCGGTTACCCTGACCCGATCTTCTTCACTGCCACCGGTATGATCGGCATGATCGCTCTGGGTGGCATTGTCATCAGAAACAGCGTGGTGCTGATCGAGTTTATTCAAGATGCGGTCAAGGCGGGGTCGAGTCTTGAAGACGCGATCAAGGAAAGCGGCGCGGTGCGCTTCAGAGCCATCATGCTGACCGCCGGCACCACTTTGCTCGGTGCCTGGCCGATTACTCTTGACCCGATTTTTTCAGGGCTGGCCTGGTCGTTGATCTTCGGCCTGATTGCCAGTACTGTTTTCACGATGCTTGTCGTACCGACCATCTATTATTTCAGCCAGAAACCGGCTGGAACTACTGTTACGGCGGCTGTCGCCGAGGAGGCAAAAAAATGAATGAAGTTCAGGAAACGCCAAAAACCAGTATTGCCCGCCGGGTGATCGGCCCGGTCACCGGAGTCGTCGGTCTGTTGCTGCTGATGATGGTTCAGGGTGGCTATTTTGCCAGTGGGCAGATAGTTCCGGGCATCGCCGGTGAGAAACCGGCCGGCAATGAAGAAACCTTCAAAGTCGAAGCGACTGTCAGGCCCGACTTTTATCAGGCGATCGGCACGGTTCGCAGCCGCAACGAGATCGATGTGGTGCCACGCATCGTCGCAAGAATCCTTGAGATTAAAGTTCGCAGTGGCGACAGTGTCAAAAAGGGCGATGTGCTGGCAATTCTCGACGCCAAAGACCTTTCGTCGGTCGTCTCTCAGGGCCAGGATCAGCTGCGTGCCGTTTCGGCTTCGGTCAATGCTGCTGACGAGCAGGTTAAATCGGCAAAAGCGAGTCTTGACATGGCAAGCAAAGATATGGAGCGCATGCGCAATCTCTTCGAGCAGAATGCCATAGCCAAGCGCGAATACGAACAGACGGTCACCGCCTTCAAACAGGCTGAGGCCGCCATGCAGCAGGCGATACAACAGCGGGCAGCAGCATCTGCACAGGCATCTGCCGCCAATCAGGGTATTCGTCAGGCCGAAGTCGGCCTGGGTTACGCAACTGTTCTCAGCCCGATCGATGGTATCGTTGCCGAAAGGCTTGCCGACCCTGGCGACCTCGGCAACCCAGCCAATGTCATGTTGCGCATCTTCGACCCGTTGAGCCTGCTGCTTGAGGTGCCGGTGCGTGAATCGCTGGTCAGAGAAATAAGCATCGGCTCACCGGTCAGTTACTCAGTGCCGTCGCTGGGCCGAACCTTCGATGGCGACGTTCGCGAAATCGTGCCTTCGGTTGATCCGCGCAGTCGAACCTTTCTGGTCAAAGTCTGTATCGGCAAATCAGAGGGTCTGATGCCAGGCATGTTTGGCAAATTACAGGTTCCGCTGAAGTCTGAAAAAAATGTAATTCTTGTTCCGGAATCTGCTATAATAAAAACCGGTCAGCTTGAATCAGTAGTTGAGGTCGAGGGCGGCAGACTGCTGCGCAGGCAGATCAGAAGTATCACAGCCGGCGATGGCCAGCGTGAGGTCGTTTCGGGGTTAAAACCCGGGCAGATCATTCGCAAGGTTGGCATTAACAGAGGCTGAACAGCTTCTGAGTTCACACAATTCATACGGAGGAATATCGATGACCAAAACTCTTAAGGGCACCAAAACCGCTGAAAATCTGATGAAAGCTTTTGCCGGTGAATGTCAGGCCCGGACCCGTTACACCTATTATGCATCTGTAGCCAAAAAAGAAGGTTTTCTGCAGATCGCCGATATTTTTATTGAAACCGCCGAGAACGAAAAGGAACACGCCAAGGTGTTCATGAAGCAGCTTCTCAAATACGGTATGAACGAAGAAGTAGTAGTTCTTAACGATGCCGGTTACCCTGTTGCCTACGCCGACACCCTGAAAAATCTGAAATATGCTGCTGACGGCGAAAAAGAAGAATGGTCTGATCTCTACAAGAATTTTGCCGAAACCGCCAAAAAAGAAGGTTTTGCCGATGTAGCGGCCGTCTTCATTAACGTCGCCAAGGTTGAAGAGCGCCACGAAGCCCGCTACCGCAAACTGCACGACAACGTTCAGAATCACACCGTCTACAAAAAAGACGGCAAGGTTTTCTGGAAATGCAACAACTGCGGTCACATCATGGAAACCCTGGAAGCCCCGCCCAAATGCCCGGTCTGCGAACATGGTCGCGAGCATTTTGAAGTCTGGGTCGAAAATTATTGATGCTGCGGTTGATTAGCTGAAGCACCCAATAAGGCTGCCAGCCATGCTGGCAGCCTTTTCTTTGATAACCGGCAGGCGGGCAGGCAATGAGCAGTGAAAGCAGCACGGGCAGCGTTTTTTTCAGGTTCAGACTGATGGCCTGGCTTGGCGCTTTTTTTTGTTTTGTGCTGGTTCCGGCCTTGTTGATCAATGAGGGTTTAGGCAGTATGCTGCAGTTGCGCAGCGACAAAGAGCAACGCCGCATCTTCAAGGAAATGGATGACCGGCTGAGCTTTTTAACCCGGCACGCTGACGAGCAGCACTACTATCATTCCCTGCTGAAAAAATCTTTTCAGAAGGCAACAGCCAGCAGTGACCCATTGCAGAGTATTAAAGCAAGCATTGCCCTGTTAAAAAAAAGGTTTCCTGATGCCCTGCGCTTCATCGTCTGGAACGACAAAGGGCAGGTTGTCAATGAACTCACCGACGAAAAAAGTTATCGTTACATTATCGCGAATCTCTATGGCTTTTTCAGTGAGATAGCCGGGCACTGCCGCAGCAATTACCCGGGCGAACCCGAGACTCTTCAGATTGTCGAGAAGCGGATCAATATTTTCCGCTCGTATCTAGGGCGTTTTCTTGTGCCTCAACATCTTAGACTGCCGTTTCAGGCCGGGGAGCACGGAAAATGCATTCTTGCTGACAGTCCTGATGCGTTTCCGCTCTTCTGGTTCGACTCACATCAGGCGCTTACGGTTTTGTGCTCGATAAAATCAAGCCTGTTCGACAACCCCGGGGTTCGCCATGCGGTTGAGACGCTGAACACCGGCGTCAGCAATATCAGAACCGGCTTTATCGACATGCGCAATCTCAAGGTTTCGCTCGACACAATCAGAGATGAAGAGCAACGCCAGATCATTATCGAACTCGGCAAATATGAGAATGCCGGCCTGGCGCATCGGCAGACTGCTGACTACCTTATGGCATTCAAGCTTCTGTCTCCTGATTTGCGCGGTTTTTGCGTGATTCATCGTCGAGATATGGCAATCGGTTACCCCGAGCAACTGAAGCATGGAATTCTGGCGCGGTTGCTGGCAGCACTGGGCATTGGTCTGAGCATCTTTGGGGTCTACAGCCTGCGCCTGCCGAGGCTCAGTATTTCGATTCGCACACGCATGGCTCTGCTGTTTCTTTATGCCAACGGACTGCCGCTGATGATGCTTGGCACTATCGGTCACGAGTATCTTCAGCAACGTGAAGACGCTCTATTCAGTGAAGCTCACGCCCGCAACGAAAGAATATTGCAAGAAATCGATTCGGGCTACCGCCGTCACAAACGTGCCCTGAACCAGCGCACTGCCGCTGCCCTCAAAGATTTTATCGCCGACGTCACCGACCGCATGCCTGACCGCAACGATCTAGAGACTCTCAAACGGGTCGTTCATACCCTTGACGCCGAAGAAATGACGATTTATGGCGAAGATGGCAACACGCTGGTCGGCTACAAACGCAATCGCAGACTTGCCGGTCAGACCTTCATGCGCATGTTTGCCACCAGCGCCATCAGTTTTGCCAACCAGGTTGAAGAAACGGCTGATAAAGCCAAGGGCAGCCATAGTCAACTCGCTTTAACCGGCAACACAATTGTCAATGATCATTCATCACTTCTTGAAAACCTGCTCAACACTCTCGATTCGGTTGAACTCTACAATTTTGGCACTGAAATGAAGCTTTGTTACGCCAGCCTGCTCGGCAACAAGAAATTGCGGCGGTTTCATTCAGCAATGGTCATCACCTGGCGCCATGAAGAAGCCCAGGCAATCTACGCAGCCGGGCAGGTTAACCTTTCCAACATTGGTGCAGCAGCGACCAGTTACGCGGCCATGGCGGCTTCAACCGGCCAGGTATTTGCCAGGCAGCAGAACAGCACCGAGAAGTTGCGACCAGTAATGCAAAAAGCCCTTAATTTGCAATCAGCGCATGAAAATTTTATGAATATTGACGGGCAGGCTTGCCTGATAACCGCGATTGCCGGCCGGCAGATGGACAGCATTTCTTTGGCTGCCATCACCCCAACCGCCTGGATAGCCGATGATCTTCAGCAAGCATGGCATCAGATGCTTGCGCTAGCCATTCTCAGCATGCTGATAATTTCAGCAGTGGTAGTTGCACTCTCGAAGCAGTTTCTTGGGCCGGTGCGCCAGCTTGCCGAAGCTGTAAGGCAGATTGGGCAACGCAACTTTTCTTATCGCACGAGCATTGACAGCCCTGATGAATTCGGGGAACTCGGCAAAGTCTTCAATCTGACCATGGAAGGCATGGCTGAACTCGAAATTGGCCGGGTAGTTCAGGAAGCCCTGTTGCCCGATTCCGGCTACCGCAATGGCCGCATCAGTATTTATGCCAGAACAGCCACCATGACCAAGCTCGGTGGTGACTACTTCGACTATCTCAAGCTTTCAGAAAACCAGACTGGCGTTTTTATGGGTGACGTTGCCGGGCATGGTATTCCGGCAGCCCTGATCATGGCCATGGCCAAGGCCACCGTTCTGGTCAATCAGCCGTTGCTGACCAACCCGGCTGGCCTTCTTTCGGCCCTGCACGACATGCTTTTCAAACTTAAGAGTGACAATTTCAAGCGAATGATGACCTGCCAGTATCTGGTTTTTAACGACCAGACCGGCGAAGTGCTGATTGCCAATGCCGGGCACTGTTTTCCGGTGGTGGTGGGGCCGCATGGCTGTTCGTCGAGACTGATAGAAATAGTTGGCACTCCGGTAGGCATCGCACGTAAGGCCCGCTACCAGAATCACTCGGTCAGCATGCAGCCGGGCGAAACCATGATTCTTTACAGTGACGGCCTGATCGAGGCAACCAGTGCCAGCGGCGAGGTATTCGGCCCTGACCTGCTTCTCGAACAGGTTAAAAGTGTCTGGAGCAACGATCTGCAGCAGTATTACCAGAACCTTTTTCAGGCCAATCGCTCATGGGTGGCGAGCGTTGATGACGATCTGACTATCGTTCTCATCAGGTTCGACAAGGAGCCTGATCATGACTGAACTGAACGGCAAAAAATTTGGCCTGTGGCTGTTGCAGATAATACTCTTTGTCCTGATTCCGGTAATTCTGTTCTTTGGTGGCTTCAACCATATCGAGAAACTGCGCATCGCCGGTCTTTTAAAGATGATTGAGGAAAACCTCGAAAACGAGATGCAGAATTTTGAGTCAAGCGCCAACAGCGAACGTTTTTTGAGCCGGATGTTCAGGGAAACGTATTTCGGTTCTGACACAGCCACGGCAGCAGCGAATTACCACACACTGCGACAGCGTTTCGGCGGCTGCTTCGACTACATGATCTGGAACGCCTCTGATACTTTCATTGCCGGTTCAATAAAACCGGATTCTCTGCCTGGCGACTGGAATCTTGCCTGGCATAGCCTGAAAAAGGCCTTTCAATTCACCGACCGCGATGTAAAAGCCAGCACCGCAGAAGTTACGAATCTGAAAAAACTGTTTGGGCCACAGATGGTTTTGACCTCAGCCGACACGAGCATCTCTGAACGATTTGGCGGCAAGTTGATGTGGTGCGACAGCACAGGCCAACGCCCGCTCCTCTGGATCGGCTACCGCAACAATTATTCGGTAATCGCCCTGGTGCCTGGCACGAGTCTACAGGGAACCAGGGGCCTCGACTACTATCTTGCCCACCGGCAGAACCCCGACCGCTATTTCCGTCTCGGCTATGTTAAAAGTGGCAAAATGATTGCTCTTGAAAAACTACCAGACGCCCCATCAACCTTGCCGGGCTTGTTACAGCACAACACTGCTCCGGGCGACCGCATCGAAACTGATGCTGCCATCTATTTTCCCCGAGTAATCGAAGATGACCTGACTCTTTTTGCCTTCGTCAGAAAAGATGCCGGCCTGATGCCCAGTTTGACCAGGCCCGCCCTGACCGCTTTTTTCGTTTTCATGCTGTTGCTGCCCTGGGTGGTCATCAGCACCCGGGCAATGCTCACTGGCAACCCGGTTAAAATGTCGATCTCAAGAAAACTCGCGCTGCTGTTTGCCTATGCTAACGGCTTGCCGCTTGCCATGCTCTTTTTTGCCGGGTATGACTTTATTCATCAGAAAGAACTGACTCTCTACGATGATATTCACGCCAGAGGCACCCACTATTTGCAAAACCTCGACGAACGCTTCGAATCAGAGCATGCCCTGCAGATTGTCAACATTCAGGCCGCTCTTAAAAATTTCAAGCAGGCGCTGCGCCAAGACGGCCTGCAAACCAGCAACTACGCTGAACTGGCCAGTCGAATGTATTCACTGGTCAATAGTCGCAGAGATATGCGACTGTATCTGATCGCCAGCGATACAGACGTTTTTGGAACCGGTGATTCGATCTATTTCGGCAACCACCGCTTTGAACTCACAGCAGAAATACTCGACAGCATCGATCTTAAGCGAGATGAAGAGCGCCGGGTTCTGAACTCAATCGGCCGTTTCATCATGGCGACCCTGAACGGCAAGCCCCCTGACCCGCGCAGTTCAACCGAGGTCGAATTAATCGCCGAGTCTGCCATGCAGAAACCGCTCAGTGAAGTGCAGCATGACTTTATTGCCAACGATGGCCGAATTGAAGTCTGGGGCATGGGCACCAACAAAAGCCCGGCCTGCCTTAACCTGGTGTCGGTCGATGATAACCGCCAGTTCGATTACATGGTTATCGCCAACTGGAACCCCGGGGTGCTCGAAACTCTCTACCTGCAACGTCAGTTTTTAAGCGCCAATCGCAACATCGTTGACTTGCAGATCGGTATGATTCACGATCCAACCGGGATATTTTTGCCGTCAAACTTTTCAGACCGCGAGAAAATGCAGCGTCAGGTGGCGAATTTCACTTCAAAGCCCTGCCCGCCGCGGCAATTTGTCACAATAGCCAGCCAGTCATATCTGTTAATGGGCTTTATTGGCCGTTACCTTAACAACTACAAACTGTTCGCGCTTTACCCGGTCGATAGCGTTAAGAGCCAGATCAATCAGGAAAAAGTCGGTCTTTTTCTGGCGGGCCTCGTGTCTTTGCTCGTCACCATGATTCTCGGGCAGTTTCTCACTCAGAGTTTCCTGTTTCCGTTGCAAAAATTGCATGCCGGCGCCGAAGCCATCAGAACCCGCGATTTCAAGATGCGCCTGCCACCGCTTGGCCGAGACGAATTCGGAGAAATGGCTGAGATATTCAATACTACCATGATTGACCTTGAAGAACTAAAGGTCGCCGGCGCCATTCAAGAACATCTGCTGCCGCGCAAACTACCGGATTGCGGTCGTTTTAAGCTGTTCGGGCGCATCGTATCAATGGGAGACCTTGGCGGCGACTATTTCGATTATTTCAACACTTCACCCGGTCGCTTCAGCGTGCTGATTGGTGACGTAGCGGGCAGGGGGGCCGGTGCAGCACTGATCATGGCAATGGCAAAAGCTGCGGTCATGCAGATGGAAGTTGACACAGAAAAACCAGACCAGCTGGCGATACGCCTGCACAATCTGATCAAGGCGGCTTCGAGTCGCACCCAGAAGACCATGATCATGCAATATCTCAATCTCGACGGCAGCGATGGCAGCGGCGTTTATACCAATGCCGGCGGCTGGCCGCCGCTGATCGTTAACCCGCATCAGCAAAGCGTTGCTGAAATCAGCTTGCCCGGGCCGATGCTCGGCGCACTGAAAAAGCCGAAATTCGGTCTCGCCACCCTGAGCTTCAAGCCTGGCGAAGCGATATTGCTCTACAGCGACGGGGTTATTGAGGCCGTCAATGCTGCAGGCGAGGTTCTAGGTCTTGAACGGCTGAAGGAAATGGCAATCGCTGCCTGGCAGCCTGATCCGGAGCTATACTTTGAAAGACTGCTGGCAGCGCATCGCCTGTTCACCGGTGATCACCCGGCCAAAGATGATATGACCCTGGTGATCGTCGTCAATAGAGAAGATGCCGATCTAGCTTCGACAACGGCCTTTCCCGTTACCATTTGAGAAGTCTTGAGCGTCAGCCTGGCGGTCGGCACGGCTATCAGCCCTGTTTAGGTTTTTCATCGCCTGATGGCTGTTGATTCAACTCAGCTTTGTCAGGAGTCGAAGTTTCTGGCGGGTTGGCATCGGTTTCGTTGCGGCTGATACTAAATAGAAAGCCTGCAAGGAGCATGAAAAATGACCCAACCATGAGAATACCGGCCCAGGCAAGTCTTGAGAGGCCAGAACCATAACCGACCGCAACCTTGGCGCCTTTCATCAACTGTTCGCCGCCATGCCATACGACCATCAGGCCCATAACCCCGGCGTTAACCAGATTGCCTCTGGTGATTGAAGTGGCGACAAGACCGGCAACCAAAAACACATGATTTATGACCGTCGCGACATTCAGGTCAGGGCAGGAAATTTTAACCAGCACGAGAAAAGCAATCATGACGGCGCTGTCGTAGATATTCAGATTAGTGCGGTCAGTAAAGAAATGACGCCAGAGGCTCTGCACCAGAAAAGCTGCCGCCAGCAACCATGGGGCAATAACGGCTGCGACGGGCAGATCGGGCACTATAAAACGATAAGAATCGCCCATGACGTTGATGAATAACTGCACTGGCAGCACCACAGCCGGGAAAATAATCAACCATCGCCACAACGACGTGGCATCGCCAAGATATTCATTGGGAACCGCATCGTTAAGGTTGCTGCTGCGCCAGTTTTCGACAATGAGTGGCAGATGAATCAGAGCGGCAATCAGCCAAATTGAATAAAAGACGAAAGAACCGTCAAAGTAGGTGATGCTTTCCCTGCCAACCGCGTCAACCAGCATATAGGCTATTTTCGGCCCGATCCAGATCAGTGCGAAGGCGCTGCCGGCGAAAAATATGCGGGTGTGATGCACGGTCAGCCCGAGCACCTTGATGACCGCCGCAAGTTTTATAACCGCCAGAAGCATATAGACCAGAGTAGCAAACCAGCCGGCAGTAGTGCTCAAACCCGATATACGCAGCTGATAAAACGTCAGATCACCAAGAAAAAGCAGCACGAAAAACAACAGAATTTTGCCATGCTCGGGTTGAATCTTCTGTTTTAACAGGTAAAGAGCCATGGCAATCATGATCAGTTCATAAATATTCTGCACCAGAAAAAAACCGCTGACCGCGAAACTCGATACTTTGCCGGATTCGAGTTCTGAACCGGCCAGATAAAGACCAACCAGCATCAACATGACGCTGAGAAGGTACAGAGGGTTATTTTTTTTGAACCAGGCAGACAGTGAATTTGGCTCCATAAGGCACCTCCGGCATAATGATCGACAAATAAAATAATAAAATGATAATCACAATATTCAGCAAACGGCATGCCATGCGGCATAATACGGTTCACCACCGGTAAGGCGCTCATGAAGCCAGGGTCTTAAATGTCACACCACGACAAAACTGTCACAGCCCCTGTACCCGATCGCAAACCCGGGTTATTTTTTTCGAGGTTTTGCCAATCGGTGGCTTTTGCGGTATGCTGTCGAGGTTGAGAAACCACATTGCAAGGACTTTATGAGCAGTAGCGAGCAAAAACTGCCTGTCAGCAGGCGATGGCCGTTGGCTTTCTGGTTTGGTGCGGCTTTCTGCTTTTTCATTTTTCCGATTTTTCTCGTTGATGTCGGTCTCGAAAACATGCTGACCACCCGGGCAGAGATACAGCGCCAGTCAGTGTATCGCGACCTGAACAAACAACTTGAGCGCCTGCTGCAATATGGTAACAGCCGTTATTATTTCAGTGCCCTTCTGAAACGGGTCTTCGATTTTGCCCGCCAGCAGAAAGACCCGATCGCTTACCTCAAGGTGGCTTTGCCCCATCTTAAAGCCCGAAACCCTGGCACATTCAGCTTCATCGTCTGGGACAGCGAAGGCAAAAGCATCAACGAACTCACCGACGAAAAGGGTTATCGCTTCATCATCAAAACCATTCACGACGTCATGACCGACGTTAACCGATCAGTAATCACTAACTACCCGGGTGAACCCCAGAACCTCGAATCGGTTGAAAAGCGTCTGAATCTCATGCGTTCATATCTTGGCGCTTTTATGATTCCCGAGAAACTTAACCTGCCATTGTTGCGTGGCAGTCGCAGCGAGTGCATTCTCGCTTCGGGCGACCCGAAAAAATCGCATTTCTGGTATCAGATTGACGAGCGTTTTTCGATGCTGGCTACCCTAAGCACCGATGCTATAGAGTCAGGCGAGTATATCAAAAAACTGGTCGATTCCATGAACCGCGAAAGCGGCAACATTGTTTTCGGCATTACTGACCTGCTGCGCGAAAATGAAATTTACACAGCAGCGACCGGGGCGCAACGCGGCGAGTTACTGGTTGGCCTGGCCAAGTTTGAAAATTTTTCGCAGCAACAGCTCGAAACCGATCGTTATCTTCTGTTGGTACGCATTTTAACGCCATTTGTCCGTTGTTTTGCTTTTGTCGACAAGAACAGCGCTCTGCTCGACACCACCAGCCTGCACTGGAAATTACTGCTGGCCGCGGCACTTTTAATTCTCTCAGTGTCGCTCGGTGTGTTTTTTCTGCTGTTTCGCGGCAGTCATCTGATTTCAATCAGATGGAAACTCGGACTGCTCTTTCTTTACGCCAATGGCCTGCCTTTGATGATTCTCGGGTTCATTGGCTATGAATACCTTCAGCAAAACCGGCGTCTGCTGCTTGACCAGGCCTTTGAACAAGTTTCGGGGCTGATAACCGACTTTGACTCGAGGTTTGAAACCATTAAACTCGAAGTCGCCGCCGAATTAAACAAGTCGGTAGACGATATTAACAGCAGGTATTCTGCCCAGCAAGTCCCGAAAGAAGAGCTAAAGC
>DAOPYA010000084.1:11778-18392 GCA_035352635.1 Candidatus Rifleibacterium sp. | reverse complement strand
GCCATCTTCTGCGAGGTCAGAATCTTCTACTTCAATTACTTCAACTTCCTCAACCTCTTCAACCTCTTCTATTTCTTCAATCTCTTCAATTTCTTCTATTTTTTCTTCTCCATCCTCACCCTCTTCTTCCTCGACTTCCTCGACTTCCTCGATTTCTTCAATTTCCTCAATTTCTTCGATCTCTTCAACAGGTTCTTCTATTTGCGAGCTGTCTGAATCATTGTTTTCAGCATTACCAGCGGCGCTGGTCTCGTCTTCAAGGCCATCTTCATCTGCTTCTATGAGTTCAGAGTCTTCACCCTCGAGTTCGAATAATTCATCATCAGTTTCTTCGCTTTCGGCTGCTTTTTTGCCTGGTTGAGCGGCGACTTGTTCAGGCCGCAATGCTAGGGTATCTGGTGCGGTTGGCAGAACTGCTTCGGTTGCCAATGCTGCGTCGGCAAGGGTTCCCTGAGCGGTCTGGCCAGCTGTTGCCCCATCAGACTTGACTGACTGGTTTTTTTTGCCAAACGGCATCTTGCTGAGCAGCTTTTCTTTGAGTGCCAGCAACTTTGCCTTAAAACCCTGAGCATCTGGCTGCGCTGTCTGGGCTGTCTTGGCTGGCTCAACCTTTGTCGCTTCAGCAGTCGGTGTCGAAAGCTCGCTTGCCAGAAGGTTGAGTTTGGCCGCCTTGCGTTTTTTGATCAACTGGCTGACCCCGGCCACCAAGCCCGCAAGCAGCAGAATGACCGGCAAAAGCATTTTTTTTGCCAACATAGTCCAATGTAGGGCTGATGCACCTTCTGGGGGAACTTTTGCCTGCATGGCAATTGCCAGTGCTTTTTTTGCCCGTTCCAGGTTCGGCTTTTTACTGTTATAGAAATACATTGCCAGAGCATAATTGGCGAGAGGATCATTCGGCTCTTTTTCGATTACCTGATTGGCAAATCGCTGGGCCGACATATAGTTCGGCTTGGCAGAATTAAGCTCTGCCTCAATTTGAAAGCGTAACCCCTCAACAGTTTCACCGGCTTCCGGGTTGTCGGTGAACAGATCCTTGATGCCCTGCCAGTCTTTTTTCTTCTGCAGGCCTGTGGCGGTGACCAGTATCGTATCAAATTTCCCAGGTTTTACGGTTGCCTGCCCTGCTTCTCCTTCTGGCTTACTGCCTGAATTCACGGTTTCGACATAGAGGGCGAAGATATCTTTTGCTAAAGCCGAATCGCTGGCTATGCGTGTTCTAAGAGCCTCGACCGCTGAATTTGCTGCCAGAACACGTACTGAGGCAATAAATCTGGTTGAAGTTGCCACAACCTGAGCCGGCCGCACGGCTCTGACAGGTTGGCTGGCCGACGCGATTAATTGAGGGGTGGCAGATGCAGATGCGGGCTGCGTCACCCTTATTTCGGGCTTGGCCTTGGCAGTCGCCAGATTGCTGATGATTTTTCGGGCTGACCTGACCATCGGTGTTGTTTCGATGGCCTTGACCTTCTCGACAAGCTTGCGGGCCTCGTAAGGGGGCTTTTCGGGCGGAAGCGGCACTGGTTCGGTCGCTAACGCCCTGCCTGCGGCAGGCAAGACTCTAATTTCTTCAAGATGATAATTTATTTCCGGGGCAGGCAGATTGCGCAGCATATCTTCTGCGTCAAGTGCCTGAGCCATGGCCCCAGCGCCTGTAAGCAGCAGAAAACAAAAGATTATAACGCAAATATTTCTCAAGCTTTTTGGGCAAACCTGTCTCTGGCAGCCACTGCCAGTTGATCGCAGCGTTCGTTTTCCGGGTGCCCGGCATGCCCTTTGATCCATTGCCATGTCAGCTGGTGAATCCCGGCCTGCTTCAGCAACCTCTCCCATAATTCCCGATTTTTTACCGGCTTTCTGCCAGCCGTTTTCCAGCCATTTTTCTGCCAGTTTTCCAGCCATTTCTGGGTAAAAGCGTTGGCAATATACTGACTGTCGGTGAATACCGTAACGAGACATGGCTCTTTAAGGCTTTCAAGGGCCGCGATAACCCCCATCAATTCCATTTGATTGTTGGTGGTGTCGGCCTCGCCACCCGAAAGTTCCCTTTCACTGCCCTTGTAACGCAGAATCGCGCCCCAGCCCCCGGGGCCTGGGTTGCCACTGCACGCACCATCCGAAAAAAGAGTTACTTCTTTAAGCCTTGATTCATTCATGCTGATTTCCTTCAACTATTATTTCCGGCAGAATTATCTCGAATCTGCTGCCCTTGTCAGGCTCGCTGAAAACAGAAATCCGGCCCTTTAATTCTTCAGTCAGCTTTTTAACAATGCTTAGCCCAAGCCCCGTTCCTCCAAACTTTCTCCGGTTTCCGTGGCTGACCTGATAAAACGCTTCAAAAATCTTCTCAAGATGCTCTTTAGCAATGCCAATGCCATTATCTTCGACCGCGATGAACAGATTGCCATCAATCCTGCTGATTTCAAGCAGAATCTGGCCCTCTTTGCAGAATTTGAAAGCGTTGGTCAACAGGTTTAAAATTATATGCTGCAACGAAAGTCGATCAGTTCTCAGCCTGAGATCCTTCTCGGGAATGCGGGTCGTAAACTTGGCAGTCGGCGCCTGTTGCTGCATAATCGTGGCGTCAATATAATCAAGGACCTCAGAAAGGTTGAATTCTTCTAAAGAATAGGTAAAATTGCCGTTCTCAAGCTGTGAAAAGCGAAGGATGCCATCGATCATGTGCTGCAGATGGTTTGAATTATTGACAATCTGGCTGGCAATTTCCTGAGATTTAGGTGCCGGAAGCGACGAAGCCGGCCCTGAAGTGCTCGCGAGAATCTGGCCATACCCTTTTATCGCTGTTAACGGGGTTTTCAGCTCGTGGCTCATCATGGCAAGAAATTGCGATTTGGTGCGGTTTGCGGCCTCTGCTTTTTCTTTTTCAAGAATCAGAGCTTTTTCCGTTTTTTTGCGCAAATTTACTTCTGCCTCGAGTTCTCCGATAATGCGCTGCTTCATTTCACTTTCAGCCTTTGAACGCAAAAGCTCTTCCAGCGCATTTTTTATGCTGTTTTCCATCTTTCGGTACACGGCCATGCCCTGGCTTGGCCCAAAAATCTCGACCAGCGGCAGAGACGGGGGCAAAACGCTTTCCTTAAGACTGAAAATAGTATTGATTACTATTCCGGTATGCCGCAGCCCAAGGGCCACAGCCGTGTAACCCAGGGCAAGAATAATATGAACCGGATGCGATGGAATTTTATCGACCGGCAAGCCAATAAAAAGACCCGCGTAAATTGCGCAGCCGAGGCTGAGCATTACCGTGCCCATGCTGACCAGTCGGGCAGAATGAAAAAGCCTGCCCTGAGCGTTTTTCCAGAGAAATAGAGCAACGGCGGCGAGATAGCCGATGCCGATCGAATATAGCAGCCCGAATACCATTTCTTTCGGGGTGGATGGGTGATTTGCCACCGTAAGCATCTGAGGGTTCATCAACAGCGGAATAGCGATGCAGACAGAAATGATGCCAAAGTAATAAAACCACGACTGCCGGCTGAATTCAACCCGGCAGACCCGACCGAGCAGATGCACCCCCGGAAGAGCAAAAAGAATCGCAAAGACAAAGAAAAGATTGGTAAAAACGATCTGCTTAAAACCAGCCAGATTAAATATCCAGAAGAGATAATCAATCAGATTGCCTGATGCAGCACTGCATAACGAGATGTTAAAAAACAGGGTGGCATCTCTGGCAATGCTTCGACTGGGCACGTCAGTCCAGGCAATAAAGCTGATGGTGGCGGCAACAATGTTGAGAATGACAAAAACAGCATAGAGTATCCGGGCGTGCTCAGCTGATGCGTAGTCGATTCCCGCCAGGTAGCAGACGGTGTAAGCGGCCAGAAAGCTGCAAACGTTGAACCAGAAAAGGCCGAGTTCGTAAGAAGAGAATCGATGCCCCAGCAACTCATATTTTTCGACGCGGGCGCCCGTGGGGTCTGTGGCATCGACCTGGTCGATCAATAATTCTGAGGTGTTTTCTTCTGGCTGTTTAGTCATTTTGTCGACCATACCTCATTGAAAGTTGTTCCCTGTCGTCGCCACCGCTTGAGTAAAGTCGGTCGCCGAGAGTGCTCAGCTGCAACCAGGCACGCGGCGAGAACTGTTGCCCGCTGCCTGCGGTATTGCCTAGAACCTCAACCCAGTTTAAACCGTCATTAGATGCCCAAAGGTCATTGAAAAAACTTGCAGAAAACTCGTCGTGAGATGTCGAACCACCAGAAATCCAGGCCCGGTTATTGAAGATGGTCATGCCATGCCCGCACCTGGCCGAAAACTCCGCATTGCTTTTTTCATAAACCCATGTATCTCCGTTGATTGTTGACCAGATATCGTTCAAAGGCCCGATTTGCCCCGAAGAATTTTTGCCATAGCCGCCCCAAACCCACAATTTGCCGCCAATTACACCAGATTGTGCCTGCTTTCTTGGAAAAAAGCTTACCACATTTGAACGCAACTGCCAGGTTATGCCGTTAGAAGAACTCCAGCATTCATCGAGAAGCACGTGGTTCCCATCCTGGTCTACGGTTTCGCCGGCCAAAATCCAGAGTTTGTTATCATATACCGCCATATTGTGCCATGCCCGACTGTAATACTCTGCTGAATTTGTTTCCTGAACCCAGGTTTTGCCATCGCCTGATGACCAGACATCATCAAACAGCAGGTAGTCAGTGTCAGTTTCAGAATAACCACCAGTCAGCCAGATGCGATTATTGAAGACCGCACAGGCATGCCCGGCCCTGGCGGCGAACATGCCTGCCGCACCATTGGCCTTTTCCTCAACCCAGCTGATTCCGTCCGTAGAACTCCAGACGTCGTTGCTGAATTCATCGCCACGGCCACCGATTACCCAGAGCTTGCTATTAAAGCTGACCATAACATGATCTTTCCGAGCCGAAAAAGTTCCTGTCGTGGTAGTTTGCGCTTGATCGAGTCGCCAGATGCGCCCCTCGTCGGGGGCCGTGGTAAAACTCCAGCCCGCGGCCGATGCAAGCGCGATTCCTGACGTATCCATGGCAGTTGCTGCTATAGATAGCTGGTATTTTGTGTAAAAAGCCATGTTTGCAGACGGGTTGAAGGTCATTATCTTGCCGTCCCAGGCAAAGCTGCCGGCAACCGTATCAGTTTCGCCATCTTTAACAAGGCGAAAAGCGCTCTGGGCACTGGTTTGATCCATGACTTTCGAAAACTCAATACTGATCGAATCGGTGACGGCGACTCCGTTGGCATTTTCTGTCGGCAGGCATTTTGATAAAAGAATGGCCGGTCTGACGGTGGTGGCAAACGAGAGCAGATAGGCACTCTCTATTGTCAGCCCCTCTGTGTCCGCAGCTGCCGCCCCTACCCGAAATTGGTATGAAACCCCATGTGATAGTGGTTGTGAAAAGGTGACCAGCAGAGTCTTGTCGTCGTTCTGCCACGTTGAGAGAATTGTTCCGGCGGGGGGCGGGTTCATGGTGATCGCCGCGCCAACAGCGGCGCGCTGCATTGTTTTTGAAAAATCAACCCGCAACTGCTGGTCTGGTGAAACGTTCGTCGAACCTGCCAGGGGAAGCGTTGACGAGATTACTGGCCTGACTGCCGCTCTGGTTGAGAATGAAGTCGAATAATCAAGCGACAACAACGAGCCATAGATATCTCGCGTGTTTGAACTGATGGTAATCTGGTAGGTCTGTGAGAATGCCAGATTATTGACCGGGGTGAGCTGCAGGGTTCGGTTGCCATTGCTCCAGAGGCTGTTAAACCCACCGACTGGCGAAGGCTGGCAGATATACTGCAAACTGTCAGTTTGAACCGGATTCGAAAAAACAATCTCGAATGCCTGGGTAATTGGCAAATTAGTTGAACCATCTGCCGGAACAATGCTGCCTGCTGTAAACGCCGGCGGTGGTGCTGCTGCTGTAGTGAAGCTGAATGTGTGTGGCAGATCAATTGGCAATCCATCGCTGTCTTTGATGCCAGCCAATGCTTCAACCGTTATATTTCCAGAATACGGCAGAGGGCTGGCGGGTGCAAAGCTTATTGTTTGCCCGGTAACGGTAATGGCGCCTGGCAGTTGGGTCGAGCCTGAACTGACCCTGAAAAGCGAATTATCGAAAGTCGCGGCAATCTGCCTTGAAAATACAATGCTGATAATAGTGCCTGTTGCGACACTGGTCTGGCCATTCTGCGGGCTGTTGCCCGTTACCATGGTCTGAATATTGGTAGAATAACTGGCAATATAGTCCTGTAACAGGCGGTCACCGCTCGCGCTGATTGCCGAACTGGCTATCGTAAGCTTATAATTGCTGGCAAAGGCAAGGTTTTGCGGAGCCGTGAGGGTTACAAGCACATTGTCGGCCGACCACGCAAAATTCAGCACCCCGGCCGGTGCCGGTACCAAAACGATTGCAGCCTCGGTTTTATCAGTCTGCATTGCCTGGTCAAACCTTATGGCCAGCTGCCGGTTCGCGTTGATAAGAGTTCCGGAAGCTGGCGAAAGCTCAAGCAGCTGGGCAAAAGTTTGGGGCGCGGCTTCGGTGCCGAAAGTGAAGCTGTGCGGAAGTTTGACCGGCAGGCCGTTGGCGTCATTGATGCCTGCCAGTAATTCAATCGAGATATTGCTCGAATAGGGC
>DAOPYA010000084.1:9553-11678 GCA_035352635.1 Candidatus Rifleibacterium sp. | reverse complement strand
TCATCGTCAGCAGCGTATCGCCGCCTGACCAGACCAGATCAACCCCGGCGGCCGGCGCCGGGTTAAGACTGACCGCCGCTTCGGTCAGACTTTTATTCATCGCCTGGCCGAATCTCATAGTGATGCTGCCGTTGACGGCGATCATGGTGCCCGAAGCTGGCGTCAGACTGATAAGCCGCACGACGCCCGGTGGCGGCGCGGCTTCGGTGCCGAAAGTGAAGCTGTGCGGCAGCTTTATCGGCAGGCTGTTGGCGTCATTGATGCCTGCCAGTAATTCAATCGAGATATTGCTCGAATAGGGCAGGGGTTCGGCCGGGGTGAAGGTCATTGTGCCGGCACTGACCGCGAGGTTGCCGCTGATTGCTGTGGTGCCCGAACTGACCTTGACCAGCGCCGCGTTAACCGGTGTTGCCAGGTCGCGTGAGAAGGTAACAACGATGCTCGAACCAGTTGGCCGGTTGCTTTGCCCGTCAGCCGGGTTGCTGCCGGTCACCACTGTCTGGGTGTCGGTGGTGTAGGTCGCCCGATACTCAGTGTCGAGCAGGTCGCCGGTCGCGCTTCTGGCTGTGTTGACAACCCGAAGGCTGTATGCCTGCGAGAACGCCAGGTTGGCGCGTGGCGTTATCGTCAGCAGTGTATCGCCGCCTGACCAGACCAGATCAACCCCGGCGGCCGGTGCCGGGCTAAGACTGACCGCTGCTTCGGTCAGACTTTTATTCATCGCCTGGCCGAATCTCATGGTGATGCTGCCGTTGACGGCGATCATGGTGCCCGAAGCCGGCGTAAGGCTGATAAGCCGCACGACGCCCGGTGGCGGCGCCGCTTCGGTGCCGAAAGTGAAGCTGTGCGGCAGCTTGACCGGCATGCCGTCGGCGTCATTGATGCCTGCCAGTAATTCAACCGAGATATTGCCCGAATAGGGCAGTGGTTCTGCCGGGGTGAAGGTCATTGTGCGGCCACTGACCGCGAGGTTGCCGCTGATTGTGGTGGTGCCTGAACTGATCTTGAACAGCGCGGCGTTCACCGGTGTTGCCAGGTCGCGTGAGAAGGTAATGACGATGTTCGACCCGGTTGGCCGGTTGCTTTGCCCGTCAGCCGGGCTGTTTCCGGTTACCACCGTCATGGGCCGGGTCTGGAAGATTGGCACGTTGATTGATGCAGCCATGGTCAGCCGGTTTCCTTGACTGGCCAGGGCGGTTATTCTAAATAATTCAGGCATGCTGAAACCAGGGTCAGAATTCAATTGCAATATCAGGCGGCAGAAAATATGAGTTGAGCTGGTTAAGGCTTCAACAAATACACTGTCAGACAGGTCGACTGTCAGAGAATTTTCGCTGCCTGAACTCATGAGTGAACTCAGGGTTTTGCTGACGGGGTGGCGGGTTTTGAGACTGAACTGGCTGGCGGCTTCAATTTTAAGACGGTTGCCAGAACCTGCGATGCCAGCATCGCCAGCTGCCACAGGTATTCTGACGTTTAACTCGATCTCAGCAGGATTTTGACCTGAATTATCGAAGATAAGCATTGTTGGTGAAGCAAGCAGCGTTACCCTTTTTTCGAGGGCTTCGGGGCTTTTTTCAAGACGCTTCACAATTACCCAGTCGGCAGAAATATCTGTTGCAGTGCCGAAAATATAGCCATCGGCCGAGGTTGCAGCCGCGAAAAGTTCCCATTCGCCATTCCGGGTTTTTCTGGCAATGAAGCAGTCTTCGTTGCTGCTGGTCAGTTCTGCCAACATAAACGACATTGAAGCTGGGGTTTTCAGTGAGACGTTTTCTGGAGTCAGGCGAACCCGGTAAAGGCTTGAAACCTGGCGAAAGGTCTTAGACCAGCTGTAAGTTTCGTAATAGGGTGGAACTCTGGTGATGTGCAGTTCACCGGCCTGGCTTATCGCGTCACCAGGTATCGCGAGCTTAAATGCAGCTGTTACGACCTGAACTGATTCACCTGGAGAAACCTGGTTGCTGAAAACTACCTCTTCAATGGCCGTGACAGCTGCGGATGGCTCATAGCCACCTGCCCCGGAAAAAATATTGCATGCTGAAATAAAAAGCAGCATCAACAAAGCCGGTAGTAGAATGAGTTTTCGCAAAATATTCATTAATCCATGATAAGTTAAGGCCGG
>DAOPYA010000084.1:0-9543 GCA_035352635.1 Candidatus Rifleibacterium sp. | reverse complement strand
TCCAGATCAGGCTTTTTCTTTGTGCTGCTTCAGGTGTTCGCTGCAGAAAGCCTGCCCATCTTGCCCACATTCACTGCATGTACAATATCTGAACTGGAGTTCAGGGTCTGAAACATCGGTGCGCCCACAAGTTGTGCATTTGTGGCGAAATTCGCCTGGCCGGCTTGTAGCTTTGACAAATTCTGTGCTTCGAGCCGCCTGAATGCGGTTTCGTCTCATGGTGGCCAACGCTTCGCCGCCAAAAAACAGCAGATAATTTCCAAGGGCCAGGCAGAGGGCAATTTTTAGATACCAGGGTGAAAAGGCCATTTGATAAAGCATCATGCCGGCTGAGAGCATGGCAAGATATTTTATTTTTACGGGGATAATGAACATGAAGAGAATTTCGAAGTCTGGATAAATTGTCGCGAAACCGAGGAACAGACTGAGATAGATAAAATAGCTGCCAAGCTGAATCTCAGGCACAAAACACGCGCCAATAATGGTCAGAAGGGCACCAGTGCCATAATAAGCTGTGAGTTTAAAGGTTCCCCAGTGGGATTCCAGGCCGTCAGCGCACATCACCAGGATTGACAGTTCAAAAATCAGAAAAAAAACGTTGGTGCTGACCGGAATCAGGAGAAATGTAAACAATCTCCAGATTTCACCCGCCATGACTGCTTCGCGGTTCAGATAAAGCATGTAATAAGGCAGCATGCCGCTTTGATTGAGAAAGAAAACCGTGAGCATCAGCAGCGAAACATAGCGAATCAATCCTTCGAGACCCAGACCCGGGTATCTCGCTTCAAGCCTGTCGAGCCATTTCATGATTATTCCTTTGCTGCTTCGATTTTCTGGCCGCGTGACAGTATTATTCCATGCGGGTTGACGCGGTATGGCACTACGGTAACGGTTATTTTATCACCCTGTTTAAAAGGTTTAGCTTCAGGCTTTTCAAATTTTACCATCATCTGGCTTGTTTCATGCACCATTACCAGACTTGAATCTGATACTACCTTTTCAACGGTGCCCGACAGGGAACAGGCTCTGTTCATACGAAATTTAACCGGGATGGCGCTTTGAACAGGCTTGACGCGCTCGCTGACCCGGTAATCAAGTTCGGTTGCCTTGCGTGCCTCGGGTTCAGCAGAATTGCGACCAGACAGCATCATGATTGGCAGCATGCCCAGAAAAACCAGAATAACGCTCCCTGAAATTAACATCTGCCAGTTGAGTTCACTCTTGCCGGTGGCTTTTGCCTTGCCTGTTTCGGCTTTGTATGATGGTTTCCAGTTCTGGTTTCGGCGGGCGATTTCGCGCACGTTGCCAACTGAATAGGGTTTCTCAGCCGCCCCGGCTTCTCGAGCCGCCGGTTCTGCTTCAGTCGGTGCGGGCATCTGGGAAACAATTTCGAACAGGTCGTTGCGGGCCTGTGAAATAACCATTGAAACAGCCGGGTTTGAGGTTCGTGTTACGTTGTCTAGAGCTTTGAGAACCTGTTTTGACGGGTTGCTTAGCAGTATGTTGGCTATCTGTCGGGCGATCACCGGGTGCTCTTCGCGGTCGAGCTGATCCATGAGGGTTTTAAAAACAAGATTGAAGGGGCACAGAGCCAGGCAGTTAATGGCGTTTGACCTGATACTTTGTTCTTTTGAATTCAGCAGATTTTGCAGGGCTTCGATTGAAGCCTTTTCTTCAAATTTAAGGCCGAAGCGAACTGCCCTGACTCGCAGATTTGCGTCGTTTTCAAGCAGCAGCGCGCTGATTTTGTCTTTGAGAAAGTCTGGATCGACTCGCTCAAGCATTTTAAACCCGGCAATCCGGACTTCATTGTGGTCATCTGCCAGGGCGCTTCTTCCGAGGTCTTTCAGCTTGACGTCAGGTCTGAGGCGCATCAGGGTATTCAGGGCCTGCGCTCTGATTCCCGCATCGCCTTTGGTGGCTTCTTCTATGATCCAGGAGCGGTTTTCAGCAAAGGAATCTATCTCGACAGTCTTGAGAATGGCGAGTTTTTCATCTGTGTCTAAGGGTTGCAGCTGGGAGCTTTCAACTGGCTGTGCGGGCTTCGCAGCCTTTGCAGACTCAGAAGGCTTGGTCGTGCTCTTGTCTTTTGCAGCACCAGTGGCGAGAATTTTATACACATCTTCTGTTTGAGGGTTGTTGCCGAGTCGCTCGATCAAATCGCCAACCTTCGGGTGCTGACGGTTTTTCTGTATCCAGTCGATGATTGCTTTTTTGCGACTGTCATCAGCACAGGCGAGCTGAATTTCAAGATCGTTAAGAAAGCTTTGCAGGCGTTGCTGTTTCCACTGTTTTATCAGATTTTCGGGGGTTGCCTGCTCGGGGGGCAGAATACCTGCTGAGCCGATGGCCTTGCAGACCGCCCTGAATGCTATTGAAAGCTTGTTTTTGTGTTCGGCAGCCACCGAATCAATGCTGTCGAGTATGCTCAGAGCCGTGTCAACCTCGGGGTTGGTTGCCAGAACGGTCTGGCAGGCGGTCAGCACGTCGTTGTCCATTTCTTCGGGCAACATTGAAAGAAGATAGCCTTTAACTCTCTCGAATGGAAAGAGCAGGGCAATGCCGATGGCAGCCAGGCGGTCTTCTGGATTGCGTGATGCCAGAAGATCAGAAAAATGTCGTTCGGCTTCTTCAGGGTCGATTCTTCTGAGTGCGCTTACGGAGCGGCAGCGGACCAGAGGCTCGCGGCTGGCAAGCAGACCGGGCAGAACTCTGGGCAGAATGACTGGCGCAACCTTTTCAGCGGCATTCATATATGGAAGAGCCAGATTGGAACTGTCTTTAAGAAGCTGTCGTTCTATGAAGGTCGCGTCGGTAATGTCGCCGTGCCTGTTAAGAAATACGCCTACCGCCGGAAGGGTTTCTTCAGGGATTTTATCAGGGCACTGGCGGATAAGATTAAGAAGTTCAGGAACCTTTTCAGCGGGGGGCGAAAGAAAAACTTCGACCCCCGGAAATTCAGATTCACCATGTTTAACTGTTTCAGGAACCCCGGCCATGAAGTCGTTGAGATTGAGACCGGCCTTTTGCGCTATTTTTCCGGCGGCCTGCCCGGCAAAAAACGAAATTTCACGGTCTTCGCTTTTTATGAATGGCAACAAAGCTTTCAGAGCCTGGTCAGTCTGCCCGGCCCGGGTGAGCTTGACTATGGCTTGAATTCTGACGCTGCGCTTGTCTGAGTTCAGTTGCGCGATCAGTTCGCTTTCTGCACTTGGTTGCCCGGTCACTTTTGTCCTGCCAGAGTTTAAATTTGCTGCCGGCTATCCGGTTAATTGCCTTTTCAATGCCTGGGCATTCTTGCGCCAGCTTTGACAAAGCCGATTATTATCCTGCTGACAATATTTTAAGGTTTTGCCTGAGTCTCTGCAAGACAAATTTCAGGGAGTCAGCGTCAGACGTGGCGAAGTGTAAGTGTTATCAGTCTGAGCTTTTGGCACATTGCGGTTGGCATCGCGATGAACGATGTGCGGGGTGATAAAAATAATCAACTCGGTTCTGGTTTCTTTGACTGTCTTTTTTTGAAATGCTTTGCCGATCCCCGGAAGATCGCCAAAAAATGGCACTTTGCTGATACTTTCGCTCTTATCGGTCTTGATCATGCCGCCGATGACGATGGTGTGATTGTTTTTGCAGATGACCTGGGTCTGGGCACTGCGATTGCTTAGATTCGGCGTTGAATTGCCACCAAGGTCAGAATAGCCAAGAACACTCGAAATAGTCGGTTGAATATCGAGAAAAACCTCATCGTTGCCAGTCACCGACGGCGTTACCACCAGGGCAATATTCGCATTTGCCTGGGCGATGGTATTGGTGACCTGACCAGTTTGCGCGTTAACCTGCGATGCGGAGACGTATGGAATAGCCTGGCCAACCGTAATGTTAGCCTGACGATTGTTCAGGGTTGTAATTACCGGGTTGCTGAGAACCTTCGCAAAGCTGTGGGTTTTGAGCATGGCAAGCAGAGCCTTGAACTGGTTGATGTCAAGACTGCCGAACCTGAAGACGCCTGTGCCCCCGGCATCTGATGTTTCCGGGGCAATCGACATGTCAAACAGGTTGTCTGTGCTGCCGGCAATCGGTATTGATTTCTGCCAGTTCACCCCGAGGCGTTCTTCTTCATTCTTGTCAATTTCGTAGATATGAGCATCGATAGTGACTTGAATCGGTGCCATATCGAGCTTTTCGATGAGTTCCCTGATGCGATCCAGATTGTTCTGGGTATCAGTTATAATCATCATATCTTTTCGCCCGCCAGCCGAACCGCCTGTGCCGGCCGCCCCTGCCTGAGAAGCCTGGCTTGACGAGAATTCCTGAATCGCCACATTGGCAGAGATCATTTTGATTGGCGCTGCCAAAGTGGAAGCATCAGCGTAATTCAGGTAATAGACCTCAGTGACCGGTCGCGATGTAACCTGAACGGCTGATTCTCTGACATCGATCTGTGGCAGCAGGTTCTTTATTTCTGCAAGTTTCGCTGCGGTGTCCGTTATCATCAGTGAATTGGTGCGCGTATCGACTTCGCAGGTTCCGGTGGTTGGTGTCAGCATTTTCATTATAATCGCCTGCAGATCACCGGCATTGGTGTGCTGAATCGCGAAAATCTTGGTCATGGTCGGTGCCGAGGCCTTGGTAAAAATTCTTAGAATATTGCCTTCCCAGGCAAAGGTCAGGTCGAAATTCGATAAAAGCGTATTAAAAGCTTCTTCAAGAGTTACGTCGCTGAATAGAATGGTGACCTGGCCGCTAATACCCTGAGAAAGCATCAGGTTGATATTGATCAGTTGTGCAAGGGACCTCAACGCGTCCGTAACCTCGGTCTGCCTGAAATCGAGCGATGAAATTCTGATATTCTTGCTGGGCGGAAAGGTCAGATAAGAGCTTTGCAGGCCAATTTCATGCTGGGGATCTTGGCCAGCGCCAGCTGCCGATGCCCCTGTCCTGGCAGAGTTGTCGGCAGAACCGGTCGGCGGCACAAGGCTGTTGGGCATGTTTCCAGTAACCGGTGACGGCGGGGCCAGTTGATAGAGAGGGTCTGGGTCTTTGGCTTTGAGCTGGCGAATCGTTTCGAGAACTTCGGGCGACAGCTTGTTGGTGTTTTCGCCCTGAGATTCAGGCAATCTGATTCTCGCACCGTTGCCAAGATCGACCCAGCTGTTGCGCGCCGCCTGGGTTGAATTAGTGACTGGCCGGGCCTGCGGGGGGCGAACCGTTGGGTAGAACGAACCGGTGGTTTGTGGTGCCGATGGGTGACTGATCGCGCCGCGTGCTGAGCCGCGCAACGGTTGCCAGCCTGCCGCATTTTGTGCTGCGAGCGGCATATTGAATAGACCGGTGATTGCCACCCAGCCAATTCCCGCAAGATACAGCGATTTAAACTTTGGATTCACAAGGCCCTCCGGTTGGCGGCCGAAGCCTCTGCGGTAAACTTGTAAAGAAGGCAGTGGGCATCAACGTTAACCCAGTTGCCATTAATATCGTAAAAATGCAGTGTGATCTGCGCCTTAACTGGTGATATCTGTGATGCTGAAAGCTCAAACAGATCAACCAGAACCGATGAATAGGCCTGCACGGTAATGTCTACCTCGCCCTCGGCATCGAGAATTATTTCGGTTTCCTGATTGCTGACCGACAGCAATGGGATTTCTTCCCCTTGAACGGTAAAGAACCTTGCGCTCATACTCTTCAGTGTGCAGGGAATTTTGCTCTGCGATCTGACCGATACGACGGTGGTTGGCAATGAGGCGGTATCAGTGGCGGTTGGTATCAAAGCGTAAGGCAGCACCTTGGTAACCTGCAGTTCGGTTGCCGGGTAGATTGTTTTGTCGATGCAGCCGTTCGAAAAGAACGCCGCAATTGCGACAAAACAAAAAACCACTGATTTTGCTAAACGTTGCATATTACCAGTATCGGTAATGGCGGGTGGTTTAATGAACCGCTATTTTAATTTTTGTGAAAGGTATCGCTGACAGTGTAGGTTCCGTCTTCGGCGATATTGATGGTGACACCGGTTTTTGGTATCAGAAAAACGCCGCTGTCAGATTCAAGCGAGACAAACTCGGTTTTGATATCGGTGATTTTTTTATCCTGAAACATTTCGCCCTTGCGAAACAGGCGCTTGTCTATCACTGCGACCAGTTCGCGGGCCGTCTGAATTGTGGCACTGAATTCGGCGGGCAGCAGGGCGACCGACTTCTTTTCAACCGGTTCATTTGTGGCTTCCTGGGCCATTTTCAGCTGTTCAACCAGTTGGGCGTATGGCGAACGTTCAAACGGGTTCCGCTTCATTCCCTTGAGTGCGATAATTACCGGGTCTGTCAAAAGTATGTCTGAGGTGCCCGAGGCGACTTCAACTGTTTCTGAGGCAGTTTCGCCGGTTTCGCCTTCACCCCCTGTTGCCGTTTCCGGGTCGCCTTCGCCCCCAGGTTCGCCTGTCTCAGCAGGTTCTTCCCCTTCGCCATGCTCACCGGCAGTTTCTCCTGGTTCGGTGCCTTCTCCTGGTTGTTCCTGGGCGTTCTCGTCTTGCAGTTGCAGATCGCTCAAATTCAAAGCGACCTTGGGCCGGTTGGCTCTGGCCGGCTTTGTCTTCGGCCGGTTCTTGAACCAGTTCATGCCCATGGCCACCGAAAGAATTATCAGGCTGAAAAAAAATAGTTGTTTACTGTTCATCGCTTGGTGGTGGTGCCTGCGGAATTATCTGGTCGGGTATTAACAGGGTGGTCGGTGTCAGCTCAACTTCGAAAACGCCACTGGCATTGGGCGCAAGCGGCGGGATAGAGATAAATGTGACTTTCTCTTCAAGTTCGATCAGGCGCAGAAAAGTTGCCATTTGAACCAGGTCGCCCGAATACGAAAAAGATACCGGGAAATTTTCCGCGGTGATTTTGCCTACCTGGGCCGGGGTAATAGCCTGCGGGTTGACACTCTTAACATTAATGCCGGCTTTCTGGGCGATCTCTCTGACCCGGCGCAGAAATGAAGTCATTTCGGCCTTTTTATAGCAAAGCTTCTGAGCGTTCTCCCATTTGGCTTTGCGGTCTTCGATATCGAGTTTGATGTCTTCAAGATTTTCAATGGCCGATTCAACTGTTTTAATTTCAGATTCGACCTGTTTGTTTTTTTTGAGTTCTTTGGTCAGCTCAAGGGCTTTCGGCGAATACAGAAATTTGTAGCCCATAAAAGCGAGCGCTATAATTATCAATAGCGGCTGAGCTGCTACTTTTGGGTCTTCCTTGGCCTTCTTCAGCCATTCAGATATGTTGATTTCTTCTGCCATTATTGTTCGCCGGTATCCTCTACTATTGTATCATCGCCGCCACCACCCGCATCATCTTCACCGGTCTCTGTTTTGACGGCGATCAGATTATCGAACTGAATTTTGCCATTAAGTACAAAGCGTATAAAATAACGTTCTTCATCGATTGGCACTTCTTGAGTGCTCTCTAACACCGGGTTCGCGAATATTGAAGATTTGCCCAGCTCACCAAGAAACTCAAAAACGCTGTCAGAATTGTCAGCATGCCCCTGCAGGCGAAAGTGAGAGTCAGCTTCGCTGGTTACAAATTCAGCGTTGGTCAGAAAAATTTCTTTTGGAGTCAGGGTGGCAATTTCCAGAAGAATCTTGGAATTCTGTATTCTAAATTTTTCAACGTCGCCTGGAAAGGTTTCGAACTGGGTCAGCTGCTCCTGTTCAGCCAGCAGGGCGGTTACATCGCCCTGAGATGCGTTCAGTTGCCCAAGTTTTGCCTGCATGGTCTTATATTCGGTTTTGGTCTGGGTAACTTTTTGCCTGATCTTTATTATCGGGTACAACCCGGCCAAAATTATAACCGCTGCCAGCAGCCCGGCGATGATGCGCAACTTTTTTTCATCGAGTTCAAAAAGCTTTGCGGAAATATTCCCGCCAAATTTTGAACTTACCCCACCGATATTAAGGCTCTGGCTTTTACGGTTCGGAAAAAGAATATCGACAAAGTTAATGATGTGTGGTTGGGATTTATATAAAGCTACTCCAAGAACCGGGCTCAGAGCCGGGGCCTCCACTTCGCGTCGTTCATCTTCGTATTTAATTTCGCCAATTTTCATTCTTCCGAATGGGTTGGCAAGTGAAGTGGCAACTTCGAGGCTTTCTTCGATGAAATCTTTGAAATTTTTCATGCCGGCCGAACCACCGGTGATGATCAATTTATCAAGGCCGGTTTCACCTGACTGGGTAATGTAAAAGCTTATTGACAGCTGAATATGCTGAAATATTTTTTCGACGGTTTCAAAGATTTTCTGGGCGGCGAACTTTTCGGCCCCGTTGAGATTCTTAATCTCATCGGGTGGCACCACCCCCAGCTTGTGCTTTAATTCGATGGCTTCGTTATAATGCTTGAACTTTATTTCCTGGCCATCGATCTCACCACCGGCGTAGATGGCATCTGTAATGGTGGCCCCGGCCATATTGATATCGCGAAAAAACTGAATTTTGCCGTTTTTATAAATCATGACCGAAGTAGTACTGTTGCCGCAGTGAATAATGCCGACTTTTTTGTCATCTTCAGAGTAGGGGGTCATTTGTTTGTCAAGCGACAGTTCTAGGGCCTGTGGCAGGGTAAGAATGCCCTCATTCGATAACCCGCCGCCTTTGAGGTTGGCATTGATGAAGTCGATAATATCTTTTTGCAGGGCGGCGACCATTATCTGTGTCAAGGCCTTTTCGTCTTTCATGACGTCGCCCTGAACGTTGTAGCCGAGTACAGCGTTGCCCATCGAAAAAGGCATCTGTTTATTCGCTTCGGCAGATACTGCTTCTGTCAGCTTTTCTTTTTCGACGACCGGAGGTATTTCGATGCAGCGAATGGTGACTTCGCGGTTAGACGCAAAAGTGATGGCCCGCTTGGTCTGAATCTCGTTGTCATAGAGCAGTTCGGTAATATGGGTAGTGAGAAACTGCCTTAATTCTTTAAGACAATGTTCTCTGACATCGTCTTTGCTCATTGTTTCGCGCTGTTCTGCTGATAACTCAGTTTCGTATGGCGGAATAATAAGCTGTGACAAAGTTTTCAGCACAGCGCCGCCGTTTTCATCGCGCTGCACAAAAGCGAATTTCAGTGAAAACGAGCCGATATCGATCGCTACAAAAGGTTCAAAACTAACCGGTTCTGCCATAGTTTTTCTTAAAAGTCAGTCTACAAGACTAATTTAAACCAGTCGGGTCAGTTTATGCAACCGAAACCTTGGGCATAAAAGAAAGCGGCCCGAGATACTCGAGCCGCTTTGCTAAGATTATCAGACTTCAGGTCAGTTGAGTGGTTTTTTGGTACGGGCGATCGAGAGGATGATGTCGTCTGTATCCCCCGCAGCTTGCGCTACGGCATTCAGAGCGTTGTTAACGGTGTCCATGACGGCATCCGGGCCGGAAGACTGCAGATAAATATTGTTGCCCTGAGCGATGTAATTCAATTTGTTGCCCCATGAGTCATACATAAAATCGGTCGGGTCTGAATCCATGTAGGGACCCTTCCATTTGCGGTTGTAATTGGTGATGCCTTGTATCTGAGC
>DAOPYA010000083.1:17601-18766 GCA_035352635.1 Candidatus Rifleibacterium sp. | reverse complement strand
CAGGTGCGGCCGAACCCGACCGCCCTGCTGCTCAGTCGCCTGAGCCACGGTCTGCCAGGTATTATCGAAGAGAAGCGTGGCCGTGGTCGCTCATTGCTGGTAACCTTTTCGGCTGATACCAGCTGGAGCAACTGGCCGGTGCGGCCGACCTGGCTGCCATTTCTGCATCAGACGCTCATTGCCATGATTACCTCGGGCGATCTCAGTATCGGCAACGTCAGGCCTGGTATGCCGGTTGCAGCCACCATCAGTGCCGAAGGAAACGACAAAATCACCCTCAAACTGCCTGATGGCAGCGAAAAAACCGTTTCAACCCAGTCGGCCGCCCAGGGGCTGATTCACTTCACCAGCCGCGATACAGATTTGACCGGTTACTATGAACTGCGCAACGGCAAGCGTTTGCTTGGGGCATTCGCGGTCAATTCGCCACCCGAAGAGAGCCGCCTCGACCGCATCAACCTGCGGCGCATTCCGAGGTTTATCGCCCTGGCGTATGACCCGGGGCGTGGCCCGACGGTTAAAGAAAAGGTCTCGCTGTTGCGTGATGGCTATGACCTGGGTGGGGCGGCCATGCTGCTTCTGGTATTGCTCGCGTTGTTCGAAAATTGGCTGGCGAACCGGCCGGCGACCAAAAACGAATTGCAGGCGTAAGCGTATGTTTTTATTGAGATTATTTGGATTCAACCCCGGGCCGATTCGCAGTATCGAATCGGCAGCCCTGCATCTTGGCTGGGGTTGGGCCGGGCTGGTTCTGGTGCTTCTGGCACTGGTGCCGCTCGCCTGGTGGTCATATCGCTGCGAAGGCAAAAATATCCAGGCGAAAAATCGAAACCGCATTCTGGCGCTGCGGCTGAGCTGGGTGCTGCTGCTTGCCCTGCTGCTCACCGGGCCGATCATCATTATTTCAGGCTGGATACCCCAGAAAAACCGGCTGGCAGTGATGGTAGATACTTCGCGCAGTATGAGCATCAAGTTTCAGGGCGAAACAAGACTCGATCGCGTTAAAAAGCTTTTTAACAGCGGCTTTATCAGCAAGATTACCGATAAAACCGGCATTTTCCCTGAAGTTTTCAGTTTTGCCGATAACGTCTCGCCGGTTTCGCGCCAGGAAGTCGAACAATTCGATTTTGCCGCCGAAGGCAATCAGACTGATATCAGCGGTTCA
>DAOPYA010000083.1:12340-17501 GCA_035352635.1 Candidatus Rifleibacterium sp. | reverse complement strand
GAACTCGGTTACGGCGGCACCCCTCTTGAAGCGCGACTGCCCGTGGTGCCGGGCCGCGAACTCTGGCGTGGTAACCCGGGAAGCATGGTGCTGCCTTCTTCAGAAACCGCTTATAATTTTCTCAGACTCGTTGATGACCCGCTGCAGAACCTTGAATTTTTTGCCACCCTGCCAAAATTCGATGGTCTTTATGAATATGACAGCCTCAAGCCGGGCGCCGAGGTGCTGGTCAGTTCGACAGTGCGCGGCAGTGCCGACCTGCTGCCGTTTATGATGCAATGCCGCGCCGGTCAGGGTCATGTTGTTATGATCGCCGGGGCGCCTCTCTGGCCGGTCGGCTTTCGGCTTGTGCCCGGCGAACGCGGCTTTTCGCCGTTTTCGGCCATGATGGTTAATATGTTCAAATGGCTCGCAAATCGGCGCGAAGACGCTCAGGTCAGCCTCGAACTACCCTCGGTGCGGGGTTATATCGGTCAGGCCGCCAATATCAAAGTCTGGGTGCTCGACAGCAAAAACCAGCTGCTCGCCAACGCTCAGGTTATGGTTTCGGTTCGCGACGAAAAAAATAATTCTACCAGTATTCCATGTATTGAAACTTCTGAACGGGGTTGCTACGAAGCAGCCTTTGTGCCGGCTGACCGCGGGCTGCACAAGGTTGAAGCCGAGGCCCGCTACCAGGGCCGTGAACTTGGGCGCACCAGCGGCGAAATGCTTGTTGAGACCCCGACCGCCGAATTTGATGAACCGGTTATTAAAGAAGCCCTGTTGCGCCAGCTCGCCAGCGAAACCGCCGGGTTGTTCGCTACTGATGCCGATGCTGCCCGCATTATCGCCGCGATTGACGCGGTGCCCGGCCAGAAACTCGAAAGCCGCAGCCTTGACCTGCGCGACAGCTGGCTGCTGCTCGTAATTCTTCTGCTGCTGCCGATGGCCGAATGGTATCTGCGCCGCACTGGAGGCCTCAGCTGATGATAATTAACCTGATAAAACATGCTGTTTATGAGCACTTGCGAAAAATCCGGGGCGCAGCGCTGACAGTCTGCATTATGTTACTCATATTGTCTGGAAGCGGCGTATTATTGGCCGCTGAATTCGACCGGCTTGTCATACCGAGGGTCAAATACGATGGTGGCGGCGACTGGTATGTCGGGCCGACCTCAATGCCCAACCTGATCAAACAGGCGGGTGAACGCCTGAAAATGCCGGTGCAGGCTGATAACATTGCCGTATCGATTTCAGACCCCGAACTTTTTCGTTACCCGATGCTGTTTTTGACCGGGCATGGCCAGGTGCGCTTCAAAGACCACGAGATCAACACCCTGCTAACCTACCTCGACAATGGCGGTTTTTTGTGGGTTAACGACAGTTATGGCATCGATAAATATATCAGGCGCGAGATCAGGCGTCTCTACCCTGACCGCGAGCTTGAACTGCTGCCTGTCGATCACCCGATTTTCAATATGGTGTATGATTTTAGTGAAGGGCTGCCGAAAATTCACGAACATGATGCCAAGCCACCGGCTGCCTGGGCGCTTTTCGACAAGGGGCGCATGAAAATTCTCTACCTGTATGAGTCTGATATCGGTGACGGCCTTGAAGACGCCGGGGTGCATCGCAACGATACCCCCGAAATCCGCGAAAAGGCTATGCAGATGGCAATGAATATTCTTGTCTACGTGATGATGCAGTGAGGTTTTATGCAGAATAACGGCAGATTGGGCGAATTTTTGCAGAATTATCCGCAGCTTCGCGAGCGGCTGACTCAGCTGCTGAGCGCGTATCGTCGCGGTCGGCAGTTGCGCGTCGTCATGAAGTGCGCATTCTGGGCGCTTGTATCGTTTTTTATGGCGCTACTGGTGTTTCTGCTGGCCGAACGCACCCCTCTGCAATCAGAGATTTTAAGGTTTATCACCGCCGTAGTTCTCTATTACATGCTGCTCTGGTGGGCCTGGCATGCCCTTAAGGCACTGCTCTGGCCGCCGCGCCCCACCGCCCTGGCAGTTGAGATCGAAAACTCGACCGGCCACTTCAATTCGGGCCTGTCGAGCGCCGTCGAGTTCATCGACAATCGCAGCCCGGCCAGTGATGACCGCACCTCAGAAACGCTCCGGCGCCTGACGGTAGGCGAAGTTGCCGACCACTTCAATGCCGGTGATATCAAGCTCTCTCTACAGGCTTTTTCGCGCCGTCGCTCGGCATATACCATGTTGTTTTTCTTCTTGTTGTGCGGTTTATGGTATCTGCTGTCGCCAATGGAAGTTGCTACCGGGGCAAAGCGCCTTATCTTTCCGTTGCGTGCCATCGCTCCCTGGTCAACCCTCGAGATTGTCGTTGAACCAGGTCATGCCCTTGCCGCGATGGGCGAAAGTGTCGAGATCGCGGCTCTGCCAAACCGACCGGTCGGTGAACCCGTGCTGCTTGAACTTTTCGAGCCTGATCAGCTCGAAAGCAACCGGGTAGAAATGTATCCAGATACTACGGCTTCGCAAAGCCGATTTGTTTATACCCTTAATTCGCTGCAAACTTCGCTCGATTACCGGGTCAGCTGCGAAAAGTTCGCGTCACAGCGCTTCTCGGTTAAAGTTGTGCCGCGGCCGCAGCTCAAACGCCTGCAGGTAACCCTGTTTCAGCCCGACTACGTGGCCACCGGCCCGGTTAAACTTGCCGAAAACACCGGCGACGCCGAAGCACTGCTCGGCA
This sequence comes from Candidatus Rifleibacterium sp., assembly GCA_035352635.1. Lineage (GTDB taxonomy): Bacteria > Muiribacteriota > Ozemobacteria > Ozemobacterales > Ozemobacteraceae > Rifleibacterium. Next base: position 14,801 of record DAOPYA010000083.1, on the reverse strand, counting down.
GCCGCATAAAAATCGAAGTGCTCGCCGATCAGAAACTCGCTGCCGGCGCCCTGCTTATGAACCCGGGCGCGTCACAGACCTGCCAGATTCGCAACCACAGCGAATTCAGTCATGAGTTCGTGCTGGCAACCGATACAAGCTATTCAATCTTTCTTGAAAACGAAACTGGCCTGCATAACGAAAAACCAGTCATCTACAACATTAAGGCCAGATCAGATGCATCGCCGACCGTCGAATTGCTTAAACCTGCAGCCGATATACCTTTCCCGACCGCAAAGCGCCTCGATATCAAGGCGGTGGCCCGTGATGATTATGGCGTCAAGGCCATGATCCTATATTACAGCGTTGGTGAGCGCAGTTCGCTGATTCCGCTCAACATGAAAGCTGATTTCAGGCCGATGCCCGAGTTCGAGGTCGAGTTTCCATGGATGCTCGATACCCTGGCGCTGCAGCCCGGAACGCGGGTCAGCTACTTTGTGCAGGTCGAAGATGCCTGCCAGCCCGCCGCCAACCTGGCCTCGACTACAACCTACTTTATCAACATGCCATCGATGTATGACCTGTATCGCGGTGAAGAGGCCTCTCAGGGCGAGGTCAGCGAGCAGCTCGAAAAATATCTCGAAGATCAGAAACTGCGCAAAGAGTCACTGATGAAGGCTTACGAGCAGATCAAGCACGAAGAAAAACTTGATTTTGAAGCGACCCAGGCCATTGAAAAGGCCATCGAAAAGGGCGAAAAATCGCAACAGGAAGCACAGCAGATTCTAGAAAATTTTCGGAAGCTGCAAGAGAACATGGAAAACAACCCGTTCAGCTCACCCGAGTCGCTTGAACGCATGCAGAAGGTCAATGAACTGCTGAACCAGGTGCTCGACGATGAAACGAAAAAAATGATGCAGCAATTGCGTGACTCGCTGCAGGAAATGAAAATCGACCCGAAAGACATTCAGAAATACGAAGAAGCTTTCAAGATGGAAGAATATCTCAAGGGCCTCGACCGCACCATCGATCTGCTTGAGCAGGTACGCGAACAGCAAAAATTCAATTCCCTCGCCAACGCCATCGATGATCTGCATAAACGCCAGGAACAGATCGCCTCAGAAACGGCCGCGCTGAACGAAAAGATGAAGAACGAAGGCCTGAGCGCCGAAGAAGAGGCGAAACTCAAAGACCTGAAAGATCAGCAGCAGAAGATCAATCAGGAACTCGAACAATTGCAGAAACAGGCTGAAGAAATGACTGCCGACCGCAAGAATGAAGATTTTCAGCAGAACCCGCTGCTCGAAGACGTTAAGAATATTCGCGACCGCATGAAACAGGAAGAATACCAGAAGCGCGGCGAAAAGATCAGCAAGGACATGGCTCAGAAAAACCTCGATTCGGCCCAGCAAAATCAGCAGAATATGCTTAAGTTTCTTGAGGCTTTAAAAAAGAATGCCGAACAGATCAGTCAGCAATGTAACAGCTGCTCAGGCCCGCAACTAGATCTGTCAGCCTATATCCGCAGGGCGTTGCGGGTATCGCACGATCAGGAATCGCTCTATCGCGAGATCAGTATGATGCCAGACCAGTTCATGCGCGGCCAGCAACCGCAGATCGAGGGAGTTATCGATCAGGTTTCCCTTTTGCAGGTGCTGGTGAAACAGCAGGGTAACGAGCTTGAACAAGACCTCGACAAACTGGTTAAGGGCAGTTTTTCGGTTGATCCGACCGCGGTTGAAGCCATTAAGGGTTCGCAGAAAATGTTTTCGGATATTGTTAAAAATCTTGAAGACCGGGCGCTCAACCTCGCCTGGGAAGACCAGCAGGAAACAATCAGGCGCTTTAATCGTCTGGCAGCGGAGTTGATGCGTGCCCAGGATCAGTCAAACAGCGGCGGTTCATCGACAAACCCGATGGATGCCATGCAGCAGTTCAAAAATCTGACGCGCCGCCAGCTCAGTATGTATCAGCAGATGATGAAGCGGCAGATGTCGCCGCAGAGCGGTCAGTCAATGGAAGAAATGAAACGGATGGCCATGGAACAGCGGCAGGTTCGTGAAGCGCTCGAAAAGCTGATGCGCGAAAGCCGCCAGCAGATGAATACCATGGGCCGCCTTGACGACGTAATCAAGGATATGCAGGATGTTGAAACGAAAATGCTCGACCCCGGGATGCAGAAAAAAATAGCCGAAAAGCAGAAGTCGATCTATGACCGGATGCTGCGTGCCCAGAAAGCCATCAAGGATCGTGACGAAGAAAGCGAAGAACGTCAGGCCCGCAAGGCAAGTGAAATCACGCAACAACAGCCTGACAAGCCCCTTGGCGAGATTGGTTCTGACACCCGCGACCTCAGCAAAGATTTTACCGGCGATCTGAAAGAAGAGTTTCCGCCGGCCTACAAGCCGATGCTCAACGATTACTATAAATCGCTGAACATCTACGGGGGTGGAAAATGAAGAATCGCACCTTCGCGATTGCT
>DAOPYA010000083.1:0-12240 GCA_035352635.1 Candidatus Rifleibacterium sp. | reverse complement strand
TACTCACCTGAAGCCGCTGATCTCTATGAGAATGCCATGGGTGCGATGCGGATGCGCCGATTGAACCTGGCCCGCCAGCAATTCAAGGAAATAACGGAAAAATACCCCGATGATGTCCATGCGATGTTGGCAAAGCGCCAGATTGCAGCGGTGTTGCGTGCTCTGAAAGAATACGATTCGGCAATTTCCATGCTTCAGGAGATTATTGCCAATGATAAATCAGGAAGCAGCGCCAGAATGGCCCGCGAAGACCTGCTCGATCTGCTTTTTGAGTTGCAACGTTTTAAGCAGGGCGTCGAGTTGCTCGAAGCATGGCGAAAGACCGAGCCAGATGACGTTCTGCTTGGCAGGCAGCTGGCGAAGTTCTACCTGCAGTCAGGTCGCAAAGATGAGGCCTGGTTGCTGCTTGAAAGTCTGGTAGAAGTCGGCAATGCCCCTGATGCCTTTCGTGATCTTCTTGATCTGGCGGTCAGGTCTGGCGAAGTCGAAAAGCTCATGCAGGCCCTCGAATCTCGAAAGGCCCGCTATCGCAGCAATGCCTTTGCCGAATTCGTTTCTGATTGTTATCTGGCGCTTGGTCGCAAAGACAAGGCTATTGAGGTGATTCTTGAGGTTCAGGATTTGCAGAACCAGCTTATGTTACTGCGAAAACTGGCTGATCTTCAGGTTGACACTAATGCCCTCGACGCTGCGATCGGCACTTTTGAAATGATTTTGCGCATTTTGCCTGGCGATTGGGCGACCCTGCGCAAGATGGGCCACTGCCGGTTTGTGCAGGGCCAAAAAGAAGAGGCCATCGCCATCTGGCGGCGGCCTTTTCAGAGCGCTACTATGCCGGCCCGGGAATTTTTTACTGAATTCACAACGGTTCTTATCGAGCATCAGTTGTATGATACGGCGCTGAATGCATTCGAAGAGGCCCGACAGGTGCTTCAGGATGTGACACTATTCTCTGAAGAAAAAGCCACAGTTCTTGACGCGCTCGGTCAGCACGCCGCTGCCCTCGAAGAGTATCTGCATGTGCTGTCGGCGGGCATTTACAAACCTGAAATTTTTGAGAAGCTTTATGAAGCTAAGGTTGCCGATTTTTCGCTTGAAACCAGGCTTCTTCAACTGCAATCAGCGGGCAACAGCCCGGCGGTGATGCAGGCTCTGCTCGAATTTTATTTTCGGCGGGCGGCGCCGGCCGATATTGGCAAGATTGATGCTATTATCGGCGGGTCGGCCGGTGGCTTTGATTACGCCTTTTATGAGCGCATGAAACAGGAAGCTCTGCTTGTTCCGAATGATTTTCACTTTGATCTTACCGAAAAGGTCATGAAAAGCCGCCCGGGTTCTTCTATTGAACTGATGCTCGCTGACCTGCTGTTGCGCATGGCATCACAGGAAGATGCCTGGAAAGATAGAGCTTACACTGCGGCGGCTGCGATTGCGATGGTTCCGGATATTGCCGATGCCGATCTCAAGGCGACCCTGCTGCTTAACCTCGCCAGATTTGCCTTGGTCGAGCGTCACGACCTTGGTGCCGCCCATGGTTTTGTTGATGGGTTGCTGCAGACGGCATTACTGGCGGCCGCGCCGGCCCAGGCAGCTCAGGCTGCCTTTCTGAAGGCCAGGCTGTTCATCTATGAAGAGAACTACGCAGCGGCTGAATCATTGCTCAGTGAAATGGCCAAAAAAGTTGCGACCCCTGACTTTGCAGCCCTTGAGATGGGTGCCGGTCTGCGTCAAGATCACCTGAGCCTCTGCCAGTTTGAGACGGCGCGACTGGCCATGCATAAGGGAGACTACCAGAAAGCCCTGCTTGAGCTGAAGAAAATCGTCGAAGAAACTTCTGAGGGCGATTATGTTAACGACGGGCTCGAAATGGCTCTTTATATAACGCGGCGTTCAATTGGTGATTTTGATCTGCTGAAACGCTCTTTAAAGGCCGAACGGCTGACTTTTTCGGGTCGTTATGCCGATGCCGCCGCTGAACTTCAGACCGCCATCAATACGAATGCTTCAGCAACCTCTCTGGTGAGTGAAATGCGCGCTGACCTGCTGTTATTAAGGCAAAATGCCACTGATACCCGGCTTCTGCTCGATGAAATCAGCAGTTACACAGCTGAAAACCCCGGAAGTTACCGGAATGCCGACCTTGCAGAACTGCGGGTGCAGTTGTTAAAGAAGACGGCCGCGCCTGCCGCCGAGCTTCGCGAAGCTTTACAGAGTTTCGTCGAGACCTTTCCCTCAGATCTGCGCAGCGGGCGTTACCGCAAGCTTATCGCCTCAATGAACGGCACGACCGGCAAGGAGAATGGCAAATGAACAAGCTCAAGATACTGCTGGCAATGCTGCTTCTGGTGTTTTGCGCCGCTACCGCTGATGCGCAACGCATTCTGATTCCGATGGATGATGCTCAGGCTGATCATCTACGAAGCTACGGGGTCACCTACTGGGTTCTCGACAAAACCGGCACTGACGTTGAGTGGCTGCTAAACTACCGTGGTGGCGCGTTTTTGACCGAAGACCTGCCTGAGATTCGCGAACGGGCACGCAGCGTTGGGGTCACGGTTGAACTGGTGACCACCGCGCAGGTCAACCAGATCTACGCCCTGATTGAAGAAGAAAACATGGAAAAGGTGCTGCTCGAAAAGGCTCCAAAAGTGGCGGTGTATTCGCCAGACTACGCCGAACCCTGGGATGACGCGGTCACTCTTGTTTTGAACTACGCGCAGATACCGTTTGAAGGCTTCTATGACCAGCAGGTTCTCAACGGCGAGATCAGCAAATACGACTGGGTGCATCTGCATCATGAAGATTTTACCGGGCAGTTCGGCAAGTTTTATGGCTCGTTCAGGTTTGTTGACTGGTATCGCAAACAGGTCACACGGGCGCAGCTCGAAGCTCAAAAAGCCGGTTTTAAAAAAGTCAGCGAAATGAAGCTGGCGGTGGCGAGAGGTATTAAAAAGTTCGTGCTCGACGGCGGGTTTCTGTTCGCCATGTGTTCAGCCGCCGATACTCTCGATATCGCGCTGGCCGCCAATGGCACCGATATTATCGCCCGCGAGATCGACGGGGATGACGCCGACCCGCTCGCGCAAAGCAAGCTTGATTTCGAGCAGTGTCTGGCGTTCAGGGATTTCAAAATCATGATTGACCCTATGATTTATGAATTTTCTGATATTGATGTGTCAAACAATTATAGTGGCGATGCCGGTACGATGCGGCTTTTTGAATTCGCTGCCAAGGTTGACCCGATTCCGACAATGCTGACCCAGAACCATCGCAATGTCATTGAAGGCTTCTTCGGGCAGACGACATCATTTCGCAAGTCCCTGCTCAAGCCCTCGATTACCGTCATGGGTGACAACAACGATGGCGTTTCGGTTAAATACCTGCGTGGCGACCTCGGAAAAGGTTTTTTCAGCTTCTACGGTGGCCATGACCCGGCCGACATCAGTCATATCGTCGGTGAAGGGCCAACCAGGCTTGAATTGCACAAAAACAACCCCGGTTATCGCCTTATTCTCAACAATATTCTTTTTCCGGCCGCAAAGAAAAAGGAAAGAAAGACCTGACGGCAGATGATTTCGCTGTTTTTACACCTGCTGGTGCTGTCTTACGGCACTGTGAATCTCTGCGGCACTCTTGAATTTGTGCCGCTGGCTTCGGTTGCCATCTGGGTTTATCTGACTCTTTTGCTTCTGGTGCGCTGGTTGCCAGACCTTGTTGATGCCGAGGTCGTTGCCGGGCGGGTGCCTTCTTTCATCGGCACCCAGGAAAAATTTATGTGGGCGATCGTCATCTGGGTGCTGCTGCTACAGGCTGTGGCGCATCCGGCCCGTCTGATGTTGCCTGCGTGGGTCGATGCGCTGCCGCAAATCCTGCCGATGCTGATTTCGTTGGTATTGTATCTGGCACTGGCTCGACCAGCCATGTTTGAGATGTATCGGTTGTTCAGACCCATTCTTGACCCGAAACAGAGCAGCAGCGATTTTTTCAGGGCGAGAATGACGGTGCCGATTCTATTTTTTCCGCCAATCATGTTCTGGATGCTGATTGAAGACTTAAATGCCAGCGGTATGCCGGCTCTGGTCGAACTAAAGCTGATGGCTGTGGCACCCCTGTTTTTTATCGGGCTGTATCTGGTTTCGCCGAAGTTGTTCAACTGGGCATGGCGGGCTGAAGACAATGATAATCCCGCCCTTGAGGAAGCGATCAAAAAAGTTTCTGTGGCCGCCGAAACCCCGGTTTCGGGCATCAAAATCTGGGATACCTTTAATGAACCGGTGCCAAACGCGGCGGTGGCGGGCTTGTCTACTCGTTACCGCTTTGTTTATATCACCCGTTACCTGTTGAGCATTTTTTCGGCCGGGCAGGTCGAAGGCGTGGTTGCCCATGAGCTTGGGCACCTCAGACTCGGGCATGTGAAAACCTATATGCTCTATTCGATCAATCTCATTCTGGTATCGGTCGTTTTCAAACTTGGGCTGATCGCCTGGCTGCCTGGTTATTATTCTGAGTCAATGCTGGCGTCTCTGGTTGAAATGCTGGTGTTTTTAGGTATTTTCGCCGTAACCTTCACCGCTCTGGCCCGATACAGTGAGTATCAGGCCGATGCTTTCGCGGCGGCCGCCACCAGCCCGCAGATCTTTGCTTCGGGTCTCGAGACGCTCAACGACATGTTATTGCCCCCACCGGCGATAATTCCACAATGGTTGCTGACACACCCGATGATTCAGGATAGAATAGACCGGGTTCGCGGCGGGGGTGCGAGTAAAATCAAAGACCTCGCAGGCCAGGCTCGAAGAATAAGGGTCGCTTTGCTGGTTTCGGGGGTAATTCTGCTTCTGGCGGCATTTTCTCCGGCCCAGGCGGTTTATAAAATTTCGGGTTTCTATGACGCAGTTCAGGCAGGCAATTGCAGACTCGCAGTGAGTCAATACAATGACCTGCCTGAGTGGTTAAAAGAGCACCCGATGGTGCTTCAGGAAGCCGGCAAACTGGCAGTCGGCTGCGGCAGCCCGTTACTGGCCGCCGTGCTTGCCGCTAGAGTGTCGCTGGGAGTGCGGGTGGTTTCGGTATCAGAGATACTTCATCATGCGGGTGCGCCAGAAGTTACTCTTGACTTCAAGGTCATGCAACTTGTTCTGAAGTCGCTTGACCTCTGGTGAATTCATGGCGTATCCCTGTTGAAGAAGCTTTTCGATCATGTCAAGACTGCGCTCAGTTAATTCAGAATATTTCTGAATCTGGGCCATGACAACTTTTTCATCTTCCGGAGGGGCAATGGAAGAACTTATAGAACGCGTTTCTGACATAGCAGAGTCTCCTGTCATACGAAAAATATGGCAAAGCAACTATCGGCAGATAGTTATTTTCTTGTTAGTCTGCGGCATGTTTTTATCTGCCGGGATCGCCGAAGCTCAAGAGGAGCGTATCAGCCGCTATGAATTCGTTTCGGCTGTTTATGAGCGCGTCTACAACCGCAAGCTCACCGAACTGGAAGTAGTAAACAGCGGCCTGATCGATGCTTTCGATGACGGCAGTTTTCATCTTGAGTTTTCAATCTCACGCGGCATGGCCGTCGAAGCCCTTTATCGCCTGAGCATGCAAGCCGGTACTGCGGCCCGGCTGCCTCGCGCCTTTGCTGATATCACGGCTGATTCGATTTTCAATAAGCCTCTGGAAACGGTGGGCGGCGCTTTTTTGCCCCTGAAGCGCGGGCGTTTTGAGCCAAATCACCTGATCAATCGCCAGGCTTTGTTTCACTCGGTTAAAACCCTGATTGACAAAGGGGTTCTCAAGCAGGAAGACCGTCGTGAAATGAAAATTCTGCCGGTTTTTGAGCCGGTCAATTCCAGACCGACGCCAGCCGTTTCAGTAACCGCATCGGCGACCATTGTTCCTGAACAACTTGCTTCCGGCTCCCTGGCCGAGCAGATCTATTCGATTGCGCCCGAACTGGGATTTAAAGAAAAACAGGCGCCCGATGGCCAGTATAAGGCTGATGCTTACGAGCGCATTGCCAGAGCTGATTCCCGGGTGAACCCCATGCAGATGAACCCGCAGACCATGTCGAGTATCGAAGACGCCAGCAGTGCAATGGCTGATGTTGAGGTATTGTTCAAGCGCCTTGGCGGTTCGATAATGGAAATGACCTCAACTTACCCATCTAACCCTGATGATGAACAGGTGCTGCGCGAAGGCCTGACCGAGATTGAAGCTGTGCTCAATACGGTTTTAAACCGTTTCGAGTATTCAAAACTCCAGCTGACAACCGTCATGCCGGTCGACCCTGATCAGGTCAAAAAATGCGACCTGCTGAACAAGCAGCTTGTCGAAAATCTCGAACAGGTCAGGCTGCTGAGAAAACGCATTGCCACGCGGCTTGCCGAGCCGCAGAAAGAGGCTGTAAATGAAGCACCATAAGTTGATGCATCTTGTTGTTTTTCTGATGTTCATGCTCGCCGGCTCAGCCGAGGCCGCCAACCCGGTGGTCAGATATTTTTCGAATCTGCTTGACGAAACGAGAGCCGAAAAAGCGATTGGCGACCTGTTGCTCGGTCAGTTTCTGAAAGATTTGCCCGAAAAAATAAGCGTCGCTTCTGATACGGTTCTCAGTGCGCGCATGCGTAGCCTTGCCCAAAACAGCCCAAGAAGCGATATTAATTTTCAGGTTCTCGTTATCGAGAGTGATGTGATCGACGAAATCCCGTTGCCCGGCAATACGCTTCTGATTACCAGCGGTCTGCTCTCGGCCGCGGTGACCGAAGAACAGCGTGATTTCATTCTTGCACGCAATGTCATGCACATTGTTCTGAAGCACCCGATGAAACTTATCAAGCTTGAAGGGCTGTATCCGTCGATGCTTAATCAGCTGAAGATGGTGCCAGAACGGCGCAACAGTCAGCAGTTACGCAATCTGGTGCGTGATTACCTGCGCAATCTCGTTAAAATGAACCACAAAAAGGCGGATCTGCAGGGTCTGCTGCTCACCAGTTCACCTGACAAAACCCGCAAGGCGGCCATAGAAATGATGGGTGGTTTCTCGGTGCTGGTCTGGCCCGTTTCATCATGGGATACCGGTGATCTGCCGGCCCGCATCAGTGAACTCGAAAAATTGAAATTACCGGAATAAGATTTCTTTATGCTGATTGACCAGCTCCTGAAAAACCCGCGTGAAGCCGTCAACGCCCCCGACGGCTGGACCAAAAGAACTGCCCTGGCCGCCCTGGCCCGGGAACCAGTTCCATCTGACCGCGAAATTTTTGAAGACCTGCTCGATCACGATGATACAACCATTTCACTGATGGCTTTTCTTGGGCTGAAAAAGCTTTTTCCGGCGCCGCTGGCCGTCAGAACCGTCTGGCAGGAAATGTTCGGCGAATCGGCTGATCTGCTGTCTAAACGTGCGTGTTCAGGGCCGGCGCAGCTGAGAATCGCGGCTTTGCGTGCTCTGGCATTTGCGCCCGAGTATCTCAGCTTCAATCTGGTCGAGAGAGTTCTCGAGTCTCTCGATGCACCGCTGACCCACGAGAATGTGCAGGCCGGCCCATCGTCATCTTTAGCTCTGGTGCAAAGCCCGCAGCAGTTTTTCCTTCCCGAAGGTTTCGCGGTTCTGCTGGCCTCGCTGCCTGGTGGTCAGAACCGTGTCGGTCTGCTGCGCCGCGAGCTGGGTTCAAATGATCCGATGCGCCTTTTGCCCGTTCTCATTTCTTTGCAGCTCAGCCCGGCAGCCGAACTAACCGATCAGGTTCTATTGCTGGCGCGTTCTTCAGAAAAGCGTGTGGCAGTTGAAGCCGCCCGGGCGCTGCTTGCCTGCGGCGGCAGTCGCGTTTATCTGCTGATTCTGTCGCTGCTCAAAGAAGCTTCTGACCCGCAGCGCAAGGCCTGGTTTCTGCCGCTGGCCGCCGCTACCGGCCGCGAAGAAGTCTGGCCAATCATCACCAGTTACGCCGCCAGCGACGACAGTAACCTGGCTCAGGCGGCCTTGCTTGCGGCTGATAGCTTTGCCGCGCCGGTCGAAGCCCGTGCTGAACTATATCGTGAGGCGATGCGGCGCGAAGACCCATCGGTGGCATGCCTGGCGGCTCAACTTGCCTGGCATACCGGTTCGATGAAGTCACTGCGTCTTCTCGAACGACATATAGTCAGTGAATCCAGACTGCATCGGGCCGCCGCCGCCACCGCCCTGGGTAATATTTCACCCGAGACCGCCATACCGATTCTCGCCGGGCGCTTCGACAGCGAAAAAAACGGTGACGTCATCAGGCAGATGATTTTGAGCCTGCGCCGCCTGCTGCCGCAGGTGCGCGGCAACCTGCGCCTGCATGATCTTTTGCTGCCCTGGTTTGCCAGACAACTCAAATCTACTGATGCTTTTCGCCGCAGTCAGTGTGCCGTGCTTTGCGGCCTGGTTGGGTTGCCAGCCGAAGATCTTGTGGTGCATGCCCTCGAAAACGAGCATCACCCGCATGTGATCGCCTCGCTTCTCAGCGCCCTCGGTCGCTGCGGCTGCAACCGTCTGCTCGTCTATTCGCGTTTTTATGACCACGCCGATTCGCGGGTCAGGGCCAATATGCTCTCTGCCATGCTCGTCTGCGGCAGCGAAGGGGTTTCGTATTTTACGGCGGCCCTCAAGGATATGGCGCCCCGGGTGCGGGGTGCGGCTGCCAAAAACCTGTTTTTTCTCGGGCAACTCGATATCGTTGCCACCCTGAACCGCATGCTGCTGGTGCCTGAGCCGCTTTCGGTGCTTTCGGGCTGCTACGCCCTCGGGCAATTATTGCGCATTCAACCACCCATGCTCGGCGCCGATCATCCATTGCCCCTCGCGGTCGCCCGCCGCACCAGCGTGCAGCTGAAAACCCGCCAGCACGGCCCGGCAATGCTGAATGTTCCGGAACTGGCAGCGATTATCAACGAAATGGCTATCGTTGGCGGCAATCGGCAGAAGCTCGTCTGGCTGCTCGAAGAAAAACTCAGGCGTTACCCGGCTTCATACCCGGTGCGCCGCATGCTCGCTTCATTGCTGGCGGTCGAGGGCGAAACCGAACGCGCCGCAGCCCTGATCGAAGTTTGCCTCACCGATAATTCAACCGTGCTCGCCGATGTGCTCGACGCCTACCGCCTCGCCCTCAAAAACGGCAACCTCGATCGCGCCACAGATTACGGCGAACGGGCCAAAAGCCTCTACGCCGCGCTTCTTGAGGGGTGTGTCGATCTGTGCCGTTCGCTGCGTGGCTCGGGTGCCGAACTGATGATGCAAAAATTGCACGTGCTCGGCGAACCGTCGATGAATCTGTATAATGCCATGATTCAGCTTAAAGTGCTCGAAAACGACAACCAGACAGTTCTCGACCTCATGTCTGAGCTGTTTCTCGCCAGGCCATTCAACGCCATGGTCATCAGAAAACTGGCGGGAATGCTCACCGAGTCATTCTCTGAGCTGCGCAGCGCCCTCGAAGTCTACGCTGCTTCGTTGCCGGCCGAACCAGGCCAGTCTTAACCACAGTTCAAAAATTCACACAGCGAACTCAAGCACTCTGGAAGGCTTCATTTTGCCACGTTTGATTTGAACAAACTGTTTTATACCCTAAACAAGTTCGTTAAAGTCTTTGTCTTTCGTGTTGATCCACTTAGGATGCAGTGTCTATAGAAATTTTCAGGCCAATTGAGCTTAATATTGACCACAGGCTGGTAAGTTCGGGATTGCCTTTTTCAGAAAGCATTTTATAGAGGTTTTCGCGGTTCAGATGTGTTTTTCTGGCGATATTTGTGACTCCAGAAGCTTTAACAACGTTTCTAAGAGCGAGAAGAAATAGTTCGTTGTCTCCTTCTTCCAGGGCTGCATTCAGATATTCTGCAGCTTCTCTTGGATCTTTCAAGGTTTCAAGCAAACTTTTCTGATGATCTTTTGTTAATTTGCCAGTCATAACGCAGACCTCCTTTTAAACTGCATCCAATACTCTTTTGCGGTTTCAATATCCTCTTGCTGTGTATCTTTATCACCGCCGCAAAGAAGCAAAATCACAAACTTGCCGGACTGGCCGTAATAGACTCTGTAGCCAGGACCATAGTCTACTTTCAATTCAGAGACACCCTCGCCCAATGGTTTAGAACTGCTGAAATTACCCATTGAAAGCCGGTCAATTTTCACATTGATTTTTGCCCTGGCTTTAATGTCCTTCAGCTCTTTCAACCATTTCTCGAATGGATCAGTGCCGTTTTCCAATAAGTAGTGATCAATTTTATACATAACCTAATATAAATGTAGTTTAAAACACACATTTTTGCAAGTGCTTTTGACATTGGAGGCCTCCTGGACTGCGGGAGGGATTGCGCCTGACGATTCGTTAAACCCGGGCGGCCCTGACGGGCCGCGGAGTTAAATCAACCCGTTGGGCCATTCAACGCCATGGTCATCAGAAAACTGGCGGGAATGATCACCGAGTCATTCTCTGAGCTGGGCTGCGCAGCGCCCTCGAAGTCTACGCTGCTTCGTTGCCGGCCGAACCAGGCCAGTCTTAACCAACCCCCGATACTACTTTTAATCGGCCTTAATACCAGTAATGGTGTGGCTGAAGTTGTTGCCGATCGTCAGGGTGACTGAAACGGTTTTGCTAAACGTCGTATTCGATACCGGCCATCTAAACGAAATCTGGGTGTCAGTCCAGGTGGTGAATGCGTTAACCGTCGCGTAAACACCACCACCAGAAATGGTTATCAATCTGGTTGTGCCGCCGGTTCCCTGGTAGTCGTCGTTGATGCCGAAATTGTTGCCGGTTAGAGTGAAGGTTGAATTCTCATCGACCGGGTTTGCAGTGGCGAAACTCTGAATACCCGTGGGTTGCGCGAAGTAAAAGGTTACATTGCTGTTGGTGTAGGTTTTGCCATCAACAATCAAATCGATATTTTTGGCGCCAACCATTGCAAAATCTGGTACCCGGGCGCGAATCTGATAGTCGTTCCAGCTGACCACCGTGGCCGTAGTGCCGCCTATTCTGAGTGAACTGGCGCCCTGGTTGTTGCCGAAACCACTGCCGCTGATGCTGATCGTGGCCCCGACATTGTCGGTAGAGGGTTCAACCCCATTTATCGAAGGCAGTATCAGGTTAAAAGTGGTGGTGACTGAGGTGGTGCTGTTTTTCCAGATCGCAACGCCGATGTTACCTGACTGGGTGAACGTCGTCATATTGGTCGGCACGGTGCAGGTGATGTAGGAGTCGGTCCAGGTGGTGGGGTATGAGGTATAAGTCGTCGCCAGGCTTGAGGGCTGGCTGAGATCGAAGAAGGTGACGTAAGCGCCACTGATCTGCGATGCGCCGAAACCAAGGCCGCTGATGGTAACCTGGGTGCCAGGGTTGCCGCTTTGGGGTGCGATGCCGTAGATGCGCATGCTGTTGGTTGAGCTGGTCGTGGTGTTTGAGGTGATATTGTTGACGACCACCCTGAACTTTTGAATATCTACGCTATTGAACGGAACTGTGACCGTAATTTTATTATCGACCCAGTTGTTGTGCTTATACTTCTGGTTGTCGTAGGTCACGTAACTTGAGGCTATATCTGCGCCGAAGCCGCTGCCGGTTATAGTTGCCACCGTGTTATTCGAAGTAGTTTCGACATCGATATTGCCAATGGTAGGCACGATGGTATTTGTAGCCGGGGTTGAACTGCTGCCGCCACCGCCGCCGCAGCCGAAGATGGTCAGAGTGCTGATCGCTAACAGGCATACTATGATTATTTTCTTCATAAACCTGATTATAAGCACCTTTAAACAAACCGTCAATGGTACCCCGGCCAGTTTACAAAGCTTTACATTGACCCGAACTTTTTGCCGCACCGCCGAACCTGCTAAAACTCGTTTTTACTGCCCTCAATCAGTCAAAAAGCTTTGATTCATGAAATTGCTGATTGATAACTCATAAATTTTTTGCATAATATCCTAAATTCCCGGGCTTACTGTAACGATGGCGGTGAAATCTCCATTGCCTGATAAAGTTCTCAGACTTGTGCCCCGAAGGGGTAAGCGTGCAATGTCCTGCCTGCCGGTGCCTGGCCTCAGCCGTTGTCATTTATTGTCATCGGCTGCCGCTTTTTCTGTTCGCCTTGCCGCCAGTCGCCCCGGCAGTCCGGACATTGGGGCCGCTACACGGTTCGCACTGACTTTCGTTGCGATCCGGCGCATATGAAGCAGGCCGCACCCGGAGCCGCCTGCTGGAAGAAAAAGACCGGCGACCAGTCAGGGCCCTG
>DAOPYA010000082.1:0-18865 GCA_035352635.1 Candidatus Rifleibacterium sp. | reverse complement strand
GCTGATGGCGTACACAGTCTTTCTGACGTATCGACCGACATTGCGGTTCTGGTTGGTGTTAAATACTGGAACCAGCCGCCCGATACCTGTCACCCTTACGGTCATCGACGAATCGAAGCAATGATCTCAGTACTCATCGGCGGGGTTCTTGGGCTGGCCGGGCTTTTCCTCGGCTGGGGCGCCATCGACAAATTTCATCACGGCGATTATATGGTGCCGGCACAGATGACTCTGGTGATTGCTATTATTTCCATAATTTCAAAAGAATGGTTATATCGCTGGACCGCTGATGTCAGTCGACGTCTGAAATCTTCAGCGATGCTTGCCAACGCCTGGCATCACCGCAGCGACAGTTTGTCTTCGATTCCGGTAGCCATAGCTATCAGCATGGCAATGATCAACCCAAAATGGGCCTTCATGGACCCGGTAGCCACCTTGGCTGTGTCAGTCTTCATTATTCAGGCCGCCTGGATAATCAGCAGCCCATCGTTAAAAGAGCTTTCTGATGGCGGCGCCAGCCTGGAGGTTCTGCACAGCATCGAAAGTATCGTCTTGAAGGTTGAGGGTGTCGAGTCTGTGCATGCGGTGCGTTCGAGGTTTCATGGTTCGGGGCTGCATGTCGATCTGCACATTCAGGTTAAAGAGCACCTTTCGGTTCGTGAGGGTCACAATATTTCGGGGCTTGCCAAGCGGCGGCTGCTCGAAGAAGGCCCCGACATAGTTGACGTTCTGGTTCACATCGAACCATGCGACGAACCCGCTACTACCGGGCAATAGCACCGGCCTTTTTCAGAGCTTCCGTAATGAAGTGGGTGGCTTTTTGCGTCTCGCCTGTGGGTTTATACTGGCAATGATAATCATTGTTCGCCGAACCTGCGCACACTGAATGCTGAAAAGTTTTGGCATTTGTGGTATAAATCATAGGAAAGCCAATTCCCAAGGAGTTCTCCGAATGAAGGATGCCAAGACAGAAGCAAACACTTCGGCCGCTGTTGCCATCAGAACCGATGACAACAGTATCGGGCGGAAAAAGTGTGACGAACTACGGAGGCTTCTCGAAAGCTGCCGTGGCCAGAAGCATGTCATCGTCATCCAGAACTACCCTGATCCTGACGCTATTTCAACTGGCCTGGCGCATCGAATCATCTCTGATGCCTTTGGAGTAACCGTTGACATTCTTTATGCCGGGCATATAAGCCACCCCGAGAATATCGCACTGGTGAAGTTGCTGGGCATAGACATGAAGCGCTGGGAACCAGGGTATAACCTTTCTCAATACCAGGCAGCGGTTTTTGTTGATAACCAGGGCACGACTGCCGGCCCGATTGTTGAAGCTCTAAAGACTCTCAATATTCCAGAATTGATAGTCGTAGATCATCATGAACTGCAAGATCGTCTCAAACCCAGATTTATCGACATCAGAAAAGTTGGGGCCACAGCAACCATCTATGCTGATTACTTTTTTGAAGAACTGATTACTCTTGAACGCTCAAAAAAAGAACATATCATGGTGGCAACCGCGCTGATGCATGGTCTCAAAACTGATACCACCGGCTTTATCAGGGCAATACCCGAAGATTTCCAGGCGGCGGCATTTCTCAGCGCCTATGTCGACAGTGATCTGCTTGCGCAGATCACCAGCCAGTCAAGATCACGCCAGACCATGAAGATAATTGAAGAAGCGCTCGCCAGCCGCGCCACCAAAGAAAGCTATTCTATTGCCGGCATTGGCTATGTGCGTTGCGAAGACCGCGATGCGATTCCTCAGGCGGCTGATTTTCTGCTGACCGAAGAAAATATTCATACTGCCATTGTTTTTGGGGTTATTGCGCCGACCGATCAGGCAGAAATCATCGTAGGCTCGATGCGCACATCTCGCATCACCATTGACCCCGACGAATTTCTCAAAGACGTTTTTGGCAAAGACCCAAGCGGGCGATTTTTTGGCGGCGGCAAGAAAACCGCCGGCGGGTTCGAAATTCCGATCGGCTTCCTGTCTGGTGGAAACGACAAGGATTTTCGCGATATGAAATGGAAGCTTTATAAAACCCAGATAATGCAGAAAATTCTCAACAAAATCGGCGTAAAGCCTGACGAAAAGAAAAGTGAAGATGAATAACAACAAATCTGTGCAGACTTTTGAACTGACCGAAGATTTTATTGAACTGATCAAGCTGATTAAATTCATGGGCCTGAGTGAAACCGGTGGCCAGGCCAAACTGCTGGTTGAACGCGGCATGGTCAAAGTTGACGGCGAACTCGAATCTCGCAAGCGCCGCAAAGTGCGCAAGGGAATGACGGTAACCGTCGGCGACGAAACAATTAACGTAATCTGATGCAGCCTCTGGCACGCTACGAGAAACAGACACTTTTTCGACCGATCGGCATGGCCGGCCAGAAAAAGCTGGCCAACAGCCGGGTTTGCATTGTTGGCAGCGGCGCTCTTGGCAGCAATATTGCGAACCTCTTAGCCCGTGCCGGGTTCGGTTCACTGCTGCTCATCGACAATGACCGGGTCGAATTATCGAATTTGCAGCGGCAGATGCTGTTCGACGAAACCGATATCGGCAAAAGCAAGGCACAATGCGCGGCCGCCAAGCTGTCGCTCATTAATTCCGAAATAAGCATTGAAGCCTTTAATGAGCGTCTCAGCCACGACAACTTTGCCGATCTCGTCAAAGGTTGCGATCTGCTGCTCGACGCCACCGACAATTTTGCCACCAGATTCATGATCAACGATCAGGCGCTAAAGCTCAACCTGCCCTGGATATATTCAGGTGTAACCGCCTCATCTGGGCAATCCATGTTTATTCAACCCTTCAACACCGCCTGTCTGCGGTGCCTGATACCAGATGATGAAATGGTTGATAATTTTCCGGGCGTTCACAATTCAGGAATCATCGGTTCTATCGTGACGATCATCGCTTCGATCAGCGTCTCGATGGCGATGCGGTTTCTCGTAGAAAAACACATTGAACGTGATGTGCTCTGCTTCGACGCCTGGGAACTAAGTTGTCATCGCATACCCATGGAACGGACTCCGGGGTGCCCCGGCTGCAGAGCATAAATACAAATTTCAGGAGCATGCCATGAAAATCAAGGTAGAATTTGTTGGTGCCATCAATACTGGCCCCTATCAAAAGGAACAGGACTTCGAACTCAAAGACAAGACAAGCATTAGAAGCTTTCTTGAAACCCTGCATTTTGACCGGAGCCATCTGAGCTATATTCAGGTAGTTAAAAACGGCACACGCTCAGCACACACAGAAACCCTGAAAAACGGTGACAAGCTGGAACTGATGCTGATGGTTGGTGGCGGCTGATTTTCAGTAGGGAAAATTCCGGTCGAGCGCGGTTATGCTGAAGCCGGTCAGAGTGACACGGCCTGATTCAAGAATCATGGTCACCGTCGCAACGGTATTCTTCTGCGAGGTAACCTGATAATAGAGAAATTTCTGGCCATCGGCTGCCCGACGCGATAAATCGAAGGTTCCCAGCTTTTTGCCATCAATCAAAAACGAGACCCGGCCGGGGTTTTCGTACATCTCGTAATCCCAGAAGTCAAATATCAGGCGACTCATGGTCGCAACCACATCGATTCTGGCACCTGGCTGGTCACAGGTGGTCATGTACCAGTTGCTCTTTTCCATGAGACGCATGCTCCATTGGCCGACATAGTGCAACGGGTGCGCGTAATAGCTCGCAGGCTCGCTGCCACCAGGGAAAAACGAACCGTTGACAATGCCACGGCAGTCGAGTTCCATAGCCAGGCTCTCTTGTTTTGGGGGAGCGCCGTTAATTTCTTCAACGGCAATAGGGTTGGTGGCATCTGCGGCGCAACCGGTTAAAACAAGCAGAGCCATAAAAAAAATACCAGCCTGAAACCATTGCCAAACATGAACTGTCTGCCTTCTGATAGTCATAGGTATCTCTTTTCTGTTGAACCTTACTACTATTATCGGCAAAATGCTCCCAGAAATTTATACCCGCAGCAAAACATGCGTCAGAACGTCTGACGCGGACTGTTAGGTTGCTGCCAGTCTGACCGCATAGCAAAAATCAAGCCTGGGCGAGCTTGATCTTCTGCCTGATCAACCGAACCCGTGCGATTGCAAAAAAGTTGAGGGTTCAGAACCAGAGGGTTATTTTCTTTTCAAAGCCCATAGGGTTATAGCGCTCTTTGGCGATACGCAGGCCCTCGATACCCATGTCGGCTTCGCGGTTCAGAATTTTTACCTGCGCCGGCAGGTTGTTGGCAAGCGCCCAGTTAACATACTGATACATGCCCTTAACCTCACGGGGTGCTTTTTCGACGGGCACGAGCCAGGTTTCATCGGTAATCGGCACAGCCCAGCTGATACCGCACATGTTTTCCTGAATCATGACGCGAATGCCAATACCACCGAGTCGCCAAAGATTTGGCAACATGCGCCTGACCGATTCGCGTTCCATGTCTAGAAATTTGTCTTCGTCGCCGTAGCGCTCATACCACTTGTCAAGGCAGAGCAGAATCTGCTCGCTATCTGTTTCTTTTAGCAGAACTACCTCAGCGTTGTTTTCGCGCTGGAATTTGTTCAGCAGGTTTCGGCGTTTGGCAAACTTGCTGCCGTTAAGGTCTGCGAGTTCTTCGCGCAGATAAAGATAATCGAAATAGTCGCGATGCTCTTCGCTTCGTTGCGGAGGCATTTCAGCAATAATCGCATCGGCAAGACTGCCGGGAACATATCGCAGCACCCGTTCTTCAGAAAAATCTTTTTCGGCATGGTGCAGCAGCTTTTCGACTGCCGGTTTAAGCGGCCCGGTGCCAAATGGCCCGAGAAAAATATGTCCACCCTGCTTGCCCTCTACATCGAGAACCAGGCGCTCACCAATTCTGCTGATGCGGGCCGGCCGGTGATAAAACCAGCCGGTGAGATAATAATGTGAATAGTCGGCGGATCTGATTTCCTGGGCGGTCAAGGCGTCTTTAATTATCTGGCGATGATCGCCAGTGATTTCTGTCTGTTGTGGGAATTCTGGAATATTATTCATAGTGGCACTAAGTTACCATATTCAGGTGTTTTTATCACTTTTATTGAGTTACTGGCACTCTAGAATGAAAAATTTCTGCGCTTGACCGGTAGAGTCCGAGGCAGTATTATCAAAGCTATGATTGCAAGCCTGTTTACGCCCTTCCGGCTGAAAAACCGCGAGTTTAAAAATCGCGTTATCGCCGCGCCACCGCCAAGTTTGCTCGCTGGTGCCGATGGTACAGTTCAGCCGCCAATGTTGACTTACTACCACAACCTGGCCGATACCGATGCGGGCATGGTCATTGTCGAGGCTGCGGCTATTTCACGCGAAGCCTGCTCATGGCCTGACCAGCTTGGCATGTTTTCGGGCAGTATGGTCAGCGGGCTTTCGCGGCTGGTCGAAAGAATACGCAGTCGGGGTGCGGTTCCGGTTGCGCAGCTCTTTCATGGTGGTATCAATGCAATACCTGTTAATACCGTTGTTTTTGGGCCGTCAGGCATTCAACACCGCAAAATCAGCGGCAAAATTCTTGAGATCAAAAAAGAAAAATTTGTTCAGCTCGCCAACGACTACGCCGAAGCGGCGCGCATCGCCTGGGATGCCGGTTTTTCAGGCATCGAAATTCAGGCGGCCGATGGCAGTCTGCCACAGCAGTTCATGTCGCCACTCAGCAATCAGCGAACCGATGACTATGCCTTTGCCAAGGCTGGTGGAATACTGTTTTTGCAACAGATGGTCAGAGCTGTGAAGAGGGTAGTGCCTGACCTGATGCTGCTCGTCAGCATGTCGATGCGTGATCTGATTCCGGCTGGCGGGGGGCTGCATTCGGCAATACAATCGGCCCTGACGCTCAAAAACGAAGGCGTAGACATCTTTCACGTTACCGCGGGCCTGAAATTCGGCAATCCATTGCTTCTGCACCCTGCTCAGGGCAAAGAAGCCCCCGATGCCCCCTTTGCCGAAGACACTCATATTTTTAAGAACGAAACTGGCTGTCTGACCGTGCTTTCTGGCAAGGTCAGCACACCAGAAATCGCTATCAGCCGCATGAAAAAGGGCACTGCCGACTTTGTCGCGCTGGGCCGCACTCTGAACCGCGAACCATTCTGGCTTGGCGGCCAACTTGACAGCGGCCTGCTGCAATGGCAGAAATGCTTGCGCTGCCCGATCTGCCAGGCAGCAGCGCAGGGTTGCCCTGACCGCACCGGTCTGAACCGCTGGCAACTCGCCACCGCACCGAAATCATAACAGGAGAAATACTGTGAAAAAATATCTACTGGTTACCTTATTGTTAAACTTGCTGATCTCAGCCTCGGTTGATGCTCAGGGCCTACTAGGCCTCTTCGGGGGCGGTGAAACCAAAAAAGCCATACGGGTTGAATTCATCGAAGGCGACAATGATGCCGACGAAGAGATTCTGCTGATTCGCATCAATGGCGTTATTCAGGAACGCGAAGAAGATGACTCTATTCCGTTTAAGGCTGGTAAAGACCCGATGGAAAGCCTGAAAAAGGATCTTGAAGCCGCTCGCAAACGCAAAGCCATCAAGGCAGTTCTCGTTGAAATAAACTCACCAGGCGGAGAAGTCACAGCCAGCGACATCATGTATCATCAGATCAAAAAAATGCGCGATGAGACCGATAAGCCGGTCGTGGCGATCATCGGTTCAATGGGCGCTTCGGGTGCTTATTACGTTGCCTGTGCCGCTGACCGCATTCTCGCCCACCCCACCTCGATTGTTGGCAGCATTGGCGTGCTGATGCAGGCCATGAACATTCAGCAACTCGCTGAAAAACTAGGCTTAAAAGCCGTCACCCTGAAATCTGACAAAACGCCGATGAAAGACGTTCTTTCGCCCTTTAAGGAAATGACCGAAGCAGAGCGCACCATGCTCCTGCAGATAATCAATGGCGTCTACGACCGCTTTATCGATATTGTGGCCGGCAGTCGCAAACTTGAGCGTGATGCGGTAATTAAACTTGCTGACGGTGGTATTTATACTGCTTCCAGGGCCAAGGAAGCCGGGCTGATTGACGAGATCGGCTACCGCGAAGATGCTATGGCTGAAGCCTGCAAGCTGGCCAAAATAGAGTCTGCAGCTCTGGTAAAGCGTGTAACCAAAAAGGGGTTTGCCGAGTTATGGTCAGACATGAGCCAGATGAATTCAGGCCTGCCCGCACTGCTCAGCGAGATAAAAACTCTCCTGAATTACGGTGCAACACCGATATTGATGTATAAATGATAGCAAAAAAGGCCCGGCAGCATGGTTGCCGGGCCTTTTTATTAACAGCTGTTTAAAGATTGGCGTGGTTGGCGATCAGGTAGTTTTTAACATAATCGTCAATCGCCTGTTCGAGGGTGAGAATAGGTTTATCGTAACCGCTCAGGCGCAACCGGGTAATGTCGCCACGGGTAAAATACTGGTATTGATTGCGTATTGATTCGGGCATATCGACATAACTGATGTTGGCCGGCAGAGCCATGGCGGCAAACGTTGCTTTAACAAGATCGTTCCAGCTGCGGGTCTGGCCGGTAGCGATATTGAACAAACCACCGTCGTTGCGGTTGATAAAGTGCAGGGTCATATCAACGACGTCTTTGACGTAGATAAAGTCTCTGAGCTGTTCGCCGTCTTTATAATCAGGCCGATGCGACTTGAAGAGCTGAACCTGGCCGGTGGCCCTGATCTGTTCGAATGATTTGAGTATGAAGCTGCGCATTGAGCCTTTGTGATACTCATTCGGGCCGAAAACGTTGAAGAACTTGAGGCCGACCATGTGGCTGAATAAGCCTTGGCGTTTCATCCAGAGGTCGAACATCTGTTTCGAATAGCCGGACATATTCAGGGGCCGCAGCTTTTCGATATCGGTGCAATCGTCAATGAAACCCTGTTCGCCGTCGCCATAGGTCGCGGCGCTGCTGGCATAGATGAATCGGCTGCGATTTTCTTCGGCCCAGGTAGCCAGTGCCTTGCTGAATTCGTAATTATTTTTGGCCAGATAGGAAGCGTCGGTTTCGGTAGTGCTAGAACAAGCGCCCAGATGCAGAATCACATCGAACTTCTGCTCGGCGAAGGCTCCTCTTGCAAGATGACCGAGGAGATCATTTTTTTCGCAGTAATCTGAGAATCGCAGATTTTTCAGATTTTTCCATTTTTCGCTGCCGCCAAGATGGTCAACGATCAAAATATCATCGATGCCACGCTGATTAAGGCCCCATACAAGCGCCGAACCAATAAAACCGGCTCCGCCGGTAACAACTGCTTTCATAAATACCTCGGATTCAAATAATCATATTAACAGCCCGTTTTGAGAGTCGGGCTTCGGTTATATAAGAGCGCATTGAGGATTTCTCACCGATTCGACGGCTGGCCGATCTTTGAAACATGCAATGAGCTTTTGTATAGGACAGTTTTGCATCAGTGCGAGAGTTTGTCAATAGCAGCAGGGGCAAGATGTGCTGGTTAGAACAGATATTTTACGAGTTTGAGAATGCCCTGGCTCCAGGGAACGCGGTGTGATATGCCGGAAGCGCTGGCGAAACTGGCTTTGTTGGCCATATACCATTCATAATTTCGAATGAGCGCCTGTTTATTAGAGTATTTTGGAGCAAAGCCAAGTTTTTTAACCGCCTTGTCGATTGAAACAAACGATTCCTGGCAGGCTGTTTCGTAAACCCATTTGTAGAGGGGCGAAAGCTTCAGTTTTTCGAGCAGGCGCAGAATTGCAATCGCCGGCCCGGCCGGAAAAGAGACAACCCGTTTTTTAAAACCGGCGTGGTCGAGAACTGCCTGAAAATCATCGCGAAAGGTGCCGTATTCGCGGGCGCCGACGTTAAAAGTATCGTTAAC
The DNA here is from genome assembly GCA_035352635.1 of Candidatus Rifleibacterium sp. Classification (GTDB taxonomy): domain Bacteria; phylum Muiribacteriota; class Ozemobacteria; order Ozemobacterales; family Ozemobacteraceae; genus Rifleibacterium. The sequence continues at coordinate 10,002 of DAOPYA010000082.1, read as the reverse complement.
GATCTTTTCGTCGCTGGTCAGGCAGGTATAGATTGCGTCACAAAGGTCTTCGACATCGAGATACTGATAAAGATTGCGGCCCTTGCCGAGAATGGGAAACCCGTGGCCCTCGCTGGCCCATTCGTAGAGCATTGCAAACACGCCAAGGCGCTCGGGGCCGACGAACGACTTCGGCCTGATGATCGGCACGCACATTCCCCGGTCGCGAAAGGCCAGGCAGACTTTTTCGGCTTCGATTTTGGCTTCGCCATAGGGGCCAACCCCAATCAACCGATCGTCTTCGAAAAGCGGGTGGTGGTCAGGAACGCCATAAACCGCCGTCGAAGATATGTGCACGAACCTGCGGATACCGGCCTTTTCGGCCTGTTCGATCACGGTGCGGCTGCCCTCGATATCGGTAGAATAGATGTCTTCAGGCTTGTAGAGCGGCAAGGCGGCGGCGCAGTGCACCACAGCATCGCAGCCAGCCAGAGCCATGGCAACCTCGTCAGGCCGACGAATATCGCCCTTAACAACAGTTATACGGTCGCTTTCGGGGTAATCAAAATCAGCGATATCGAGCGAAACGACTTCGCACTTATGCGCCAGCAGGTGCCGCACGAGATTTATACCCAAAAAACCGGCGCCGCCGGTAATCATTACTTTCATAATAACCTCTGCAATCTTGTTAATCTCGCCGCCGATACTACCAATTTTGCCGGCTTTTTTCAATACAAGTGTTTCCTGGAAACGCTTTGTTTTTGAAAGACACCTTGTGTCATGGATTGGACACGCAAGCCGTTATAGCAAGAAAAAACGAAGCGTTCCCGGTTCTTATGAACAGGAAATTTGGGAAGGAATGGCAATTAATGAACAAGTTTGCGTAAGTGTGATTGGCAAGAACATTGATTTGATTTATCATAAACGTCAATATGAGTTCTTTTTTGTTTTGAAAGTTGTGTTAGTCGGCTCGCCGATAAAGCCACTCTTTTTCAGGGAGTAAAAAGAATAGCACACAAACATTCAGATTTTTTTGCAAAAACTTTCAGGATTCAATCTAATTGCACCAGAAACGATAATTAGTAAATGAACACCTGCTCAGGCCAAGTTCCGGAGAAATCACTCAATGAATATTCAGATAATTAAGTTGTTTAAAGAATTGATCCCTCCTGCATTACTAAACCTCAAAAGAAGATTGCTCGTTCGCCGGGGGATTTTTTTCAACGGTCCATTTCCTTCATGGAAGGCAGCAGCGGATGAGTCAGGAAGCTATGATCAGGAAATCATTCTACAGAAAGTTCGCTCAGCAGCACTGATGGTAAAGCAGGGAAAAGCTGCCTTTGAGCGTGACGCAACACCTTTTCAACAATACAACTTCGAATGGCCGGTTCTATCAAACCTTATGTGGTCAGCCGCCAGGGAAAAGGGTTCTCTCAGAGTTCTTGATTTTGGTGGATCACTTGGCAGCAGTTACTTTCAGAATCTTCCCTTCCTTAAACATCTTCCAGAAATCAGATGGGGCGTCGTCGAACAACCACATTACGTTAAGTGCGGTCAAACTGAAATTCAGAACGATAATCTTCTGTTTTTTAACGATATCGAATCATGCTCAAAATCGATAAAACCCGATGTCATTCTTCTGGGCAGTGTTATTCAGTTTCTTCCAGAACCCTATGCCGCCCTGCAACAGCTAATTGAATCCGGCGCATCAACTTTCATTTTTGACAGGACTTATTTTTCCGCAGAAAATCAGGACGCGATTTATGTTCAGATCAATCCTGTCTGCATTTATCCAGCTGACTACCCCTGCTGGCTGCTGAATGAAAGAAAAATCAGCGAGTTTTTTGACCAAAACAAATTCTTTTCGGTCAGCAGCTTTGCTAATGGGGAATTTCCAGCCCTGGAATGTTTTGGTGCAAGTCTTAAGGGATGGGTGTTTTCCAGGCTTCTTCGTCCTTAAATTCGTTTTAGACTCCTTTGACAGAGTCTTTATTGTTATGCTAATCTGGCTGTGAATATTAGGAAAATTACTGTTTGTCAGCACTTGAGAAGGTGGCCCGTTCATTTTGCATTCTATCAAACTGATCGATGCTCTTAATTTTTTGAAAAAAGTCTATAATCGAGAACAGCACACTCCTGGCTGCATCGGTATTTTCATCAATCCGTTTTATTTCGCAAGAAAAGGCCTGGCAGAAAATCTCGCCGAATTATGCACCAGTTTGAATGGAAAAATTCTTGATATCGGTTGCGGTCAGAAGCCATATAAAAAATACTGCCAAGTCTCTGAATACATTGGGCTTGAACTTGATACGCCAGAGAATCGTCAGAGTAAGAAAGCCGATTTCTTTTATGATGGCAAAACCATGCCTTTCCAATCTTCAGAGTTTGATGGAATCATGTTAAATCAGGTTCTGGAACACGTTTTCAATCCTGGCGAATTTTTAGTTGAAACAAACCGTATATTAAAAATAAATGGTTTCATTCTGCTTACCGTTCCATTCGTGTGGGATGAACATGAGCAACCGCAAGACTTTGCACGCTATACCTACTATGGTTTAAAGCATCTGCTCAACAAAAACGGCTTTGAAATAATCAAACACCGCCGAACTAATGATGGCCCGGAACTGATATGTCAGTTGATCAATGCGAGCACCTACAAAATTTTCGAAAGTTCGAGCACCCTTAAGAACCTGCTGGCAGCAATTATTTTTATGGCGCCATTCAATCTACTCGGCTTGCTTGCGTCCTGGCTTCTTCCCCGCAATAAAGACCTTTATCTCGACAATATAATTCTTGCGAAAAAAACGAAAAATGTATAACTATTGCACGCTTTTCAACAGCAGCTACCTGACTCGCGGCGTAGCGATGTATGAATCACTTTTATCAACCGGAGCAGACTTTCATCTTTACATCTTTGCCTTTGACAACCAGTGCGCCAATGTTTTAAAAGCCCTGAAGCTTAAGAAGATTACGGTTGTAACCCTTTCAGAATTTGAAGATGAGGCTCTGCTTAAGGTAAAAAAAGATCGCACTGCCGGGGAATACTGCTGGACTTGTACGCCCTCTATCATCGATTATTCAATCAGAACGTTCAATTTAGAAAATTGCACTTACCTTGATGCCGATCTTTACTTTTACTCTGACCCGGCCGTTCTGATAGAAGAAATGGGGACAAATTCGGTTCTGATAACCGAACATCGATATCTGCCTGAATATGATTGTACAAAAAATGCAGGAATTTATTGTGTGCAGTTTGTCACCTTCAAAAATGACGCGCATGGCATGAAAACCCTGCTATGGTGGAAAAATGCCTGCCTCGACTGGTGCTATGCGCGATGCGAAAACGGAAAATTCGGCGATCAGAAATACCTGGATGACTGGCCGGAACGGTTTGATGGCATTCATGTTCTGCAACATCCCGGGGGCGGAGTTGCGCCCTGGAACCTTATGCGATATGATCTTGATTCAAAAGCCTTCAGTCTCGTTTTTTACCATTTCCAGGATTTGAAGTTCCTCACTCATGAAAAGATTGAACTTGGCCGCTATAAATTCCGGAAAACTGACATAAAGAGGCTCTATAAGCCATACATTCGTCATTTGGAAAGTATTGCCGACAAACTAGAGCCCATTGGCAATGGTTTTGACTATCATGGCACTCAGAAACCAGCAAAAAGTCTTTTAATTCTTTATCGGGACTTTAAAAGATGGTTAGAAGGCAGTTATAATGTCTACAAAAAATCTGAACTATTAAGTGAATAAAATGGCTGAAATCATTAATCTCCCAGCTTTTACCAATAACACCGGCAGTTTAACCGTAATCGAGAAAGTGCTGCCTTTTGCCATCAAAAGGGTTTACTACATTTACAACGCTAACGGAAAGCGTGGCGGACACCGGCACAAGAAAAATATTCAAGCACTGATTTGCTTGAATGGAAGTTGCGAAATATTTGTGAATAACGGCCAGAGCCAAAAAACCTTTCTACTCGATGCACCGCAAAAATGCCTGATTCTTGAAACCCGCGACTGGCACACAATGGATAAATTCACCAGCGGTTCGATCCTCCTGGTATGTGCTTCCGAATACTACGACGTTGAAGACTACATCGACGAGGAATACTGATGATCGAGTATGAAAACCTCCGCAAGGCGAACGAAGCGTTTTTTGCTGAATATCAAGCTGGCTTCTCGGAATTCTTGAACAGTGGCTGGTATGTTCTTGGGCAAGGTGTTTCGCGCTTTGAAAAAGAATTTGCCGAGTATTGTGGCTGCCAGCATTGCGTCGGAGTAGCCTCAGGTCTCGATGCCCTTGTTCTCGCCCTGGATGCCATGGCCTTTCCCGCCGGGAGTGAAATCATCGTCCCCTCCAACACCTACATCGCCACGATTCTTGCAATTGTCAGAAACGGCCTGAAGCCGATACTGGTCGAACCAGACATTGCCACATATAACATTGACCCTGCCAAAATCGAGGAAAAAATAACCCCTGCCACCAGAGCCATCATGGTGGTTCATCTATACGGCAAGTGCTGCGAAATGGGTTCAATTATGCAGATTGCGAGGGCCCACAATCTTTGCCTAATTGAAGACACGGCACAGGCTCATGGAGCATCTTTCAAAGGCAAATTGGCCGGTTCTTTCGGAATTGGCTGCTTCAGCTTTTATCCCACCAAGAACCTTGGAGCTCTCGGTGATGCAGGAGCCATAACCACCAATGACAGTAATTTGAATGCAAAATTCAAAGCACTGCGCAACTACGGATCTTCAGTAAAGTATTACAACGATTGCATTGGTTATAACTCAAGGCTTGATGAATTCCAGGCATTCGTTTTATCCGTAAAACTCAAGCATCTGGAAAAGATCAACGCGCATAAACGAGCTTTGGCAAAACTTTACTTTGAGAATCTTGATGCCAGATTCATAAAGCCAGCACAGCACCCCGATTTTTTTGATGTTTTCCATATCTTCAACATTAGAACCACTAACCGTGACGAATTAAAAGAATACCTTTTAAAAAAGGGTATCAAAACAGAAGTTCATTATCCCTTGCCGCCTCATAAACAGAAAGCAATGCAGGGAATTCTCACCGGCGACTACCCGATCTCCGAAGAAATCCACAAAACAACATTGAGCTTGCCCATTTCTTATTTCCATACCAGCGAAGATATTCTTGAAGTCTGCGAAGTCATAAACCTGTGGCAGCGATGAATAAAACCTTACCTGCCGGTAGAAGTCTTGAAAAATCCAGTTTAATAACTTCCATCCCGGAGATAGGCGAACTGCCTTAATTGAACTGCCGCCGAAAGGAAATAGATTTGAAAGTCCTGCTGATACACCCGCCCTGGTTGCGTTTTTTTGGTTCCTGCCTGGCGGCTCCACCAATCGCCCTAAACTACATCGCATCTTCAGTGCGGAAAAATCTGCCTGAAATCAGCATCGAAGTCTATAACGCCGACTATGCGCAGGGCCTGGTGCCCTCGATGGCAAACGACCTTTTCACTTCCGGGCATGCAACATATCGCCGCCGACTGTTTGATCTCGAAGACCCGATCTGGAACGACATCAAAAATGTTATCTCAGCAGCGAAACCCGAGGTAATTGGCATCAGTTCGATGACCGCGACCTTTCCTGCAGCTTGCCAGCTGACAAAAGTTGCCAGACAGATATGCCCGGGCGCAAAAATAGTGCTCGGCGGCCGCCATCCATCAGCACTTCCCGAGTTGAGTCTGCAACAATCTGGTGCTGACTACGTCGTCATCGGCGATGGTGAAGAAACCTTCTGTGAACTGCTGCAGAACCTCGAACGGCCGCAGAATGTGGCTGGCATCGCCTTCAAACGGCACGAAAAAATGGTTTGCCAGACCGGCCAGCGCCAGAAGCAGCAGAACATCGATGATTTTCCCCTGCCGCTCTTTGAATCGAAACTCTCACACTATGGCTTTGAAGACGGCAAGGCCGGTGACATTTTCACCTGGTCGCTGCTGACCGCCCGAGGTTGCCCGTTTCAATGCGTCTACTGCGCCACTGACCACCAGGTTAGGTTTCGCAGCATTGAAAACGTCATGGGCGAGATCAGAACTGTTAAAGAACGCTACGGCATCAGCCACTTCTGCTTTGAAGACGACACTTTTTCGCTGAAGCGCGACCGCATGGAACAAATGTGCCATGCCCTGGCAGCTGAAAAGGTCAAATGGACCTGCGTCACCCGGGTCGATACTCTCGACGAGAATCTGGTCAGATTGATGAAAGAGAGCGGCTGCACCCAGGTTTACATCGGCATCGAAACGGGCTCGCCAAAAACGCTTAAGGCAATTCGAAAAAAACTCGAAATTTCGCAGGTCGAAAACGCTCTGACGCTGTTCAAAAAGTTTGATCTGATGGTGATGGGTTTCTTCATCATAGGCTTCCCCTGGGAAACCGCCGCCGACATGCAGAAAACCATCGACCTGATCAGGCGGCTGCCGCTGAATTCTTTTCAACTGAACATTGCTACCCCGCTGCCGGGCACCACTCTGTTCAACGATCTGGTGGCCGCCGGCAAGCTCAACCCGGATACCATCGACTGGAGCGAACTGCATCAGGGAAGCCTGCACATGAATTTCTCAGCGATCCCGCAACCCGCCTGGGAAAGAATGCTGATGCATTTTCAACGGCAAGCTCTCAGAATTCTCAAGAAAAGATTCTTTAAGGTTATGTTAAAACGCTTTATTAACGAGCCTTTTACCATCTTTCGCAAGGTCGCCAGTCGGTTAGCAGCCAACCCCAGGCTTCTGGCCTGGTTTATTGCCGGCCGGCAGGGCAATAGCCATGACTGAACCGGCACTCGACCTGACCATTGTTGTTCCAACCCTCAACGTCAAAAAGACGATCAGAAACACTCTTGAATCGCTTGCGCCACTTCGCGAGGCAGGTGCCAGAATAATTATCTCTGACAGTTATTCAGATGATGGCACTCTCGAGGCAGCCGCCGGGCTTTACGACGGCAGAATCGACGTTGCCAGGGGTAACATGTATGTTGCCATCAATGCTGGTATCGAGGCCGCGACCACCAGATGGGTCTGCTATCTCAATGCCGATGATATCGTTTTTGCCGACGTCATGCTTGATGCGCTGGCAAAAGTCGATGAAAACGTTGAATTGATCTATGGCGACATCGACTTTATTGATTTTTTCGGTCGTTTCCTCCATGGCTACGCCTTTCCGGGGCCAAGGCATATAATTCCCTTGGCAGCTTCACATATCTGTGCGATTTCACCAATCGGCACTCTCTATAAAAAATCCCTGTGGGAACGTCTGCATGGCTTTGACACCAGTTACCGCTATTCTGCAGACTTCGACTTTCTGCTGCGGGCATTTATGTCGGGCGCCCGGGTGCATAAAATCAAACAACCCACCATCGGCGCTTTTCGCCTGCACGGCCGCCAGCTGAGCCAGAACGCCGGCCGCCCCGGGCTGAACGAAAACTACCAGATCGTTGCGAAGCTGGGGCTGAAGGTGCCTTTTTATAGACGTATGACCAGCATAATACGATTCAAGGCCGGAAATTTCTGGGAATTTCTCATCAGAATTCTTCGCCACCGCCGTCTTTCAGGCACCTCTGGCTTTTCTGAATGCATCGCCCCACCCGATTACCAGAAATAATACTTTCAAAATTCCACCCGCTGCAGGCAACAGCACCCAGAAATTGCAATAAACCAGAAACCTGCCAGATTACTTTGATCTCCTTAAAATGGGTAGTCTGGAAATTTCGTTGAGATAGTTTTTGGAGGGTGCCTGGAAGTCTCAGGAAGGCGTGAATGCTGTGGTTCAACATCTGAAAAAGCCCCAGGATTTTTGTCGGCTGCAAGTATAGCTTGCCAGATGTGAATTTATCTGTTATGATAATGCAACATTAATGAATCCGTAGTTTTCGGATCATCGATGCAAAGGGCGGTTTTTTTCCGGCGGATTAACCTGACCCCTTCGCTCAGCCGGCATAATCGGTTTAGAGCCTCGCCTCCCACCGAACAAGAAATGGACACATTTTTAATGGCCACTCACTTTAGACATTCCACTATTCCCACAACTCGTGAAACAACTCACAATCAGCAGAACACCAATGAAAATACTGCCGGTCAGACCGAAAGAGAACCCCGTCAGACTACCACTCATAATCATCTGCACACCATCAATACCACCCGGAAAGTTGAACTCAATACGCAACCAATGCACAACACCCAGAACACCACTACCGAACCCGTGAACACCACGATTACAGGCACTAATTCAGTTTTTGCTACCCTGCACCCCGATCTTCAGAAGGGTATAACCCGCAACGGTTTTACCACTCCGACTCCGATTCAGCAGAAAGCCATTCCAGCAGCCATCCAGGGCAGAGATATCCTGGCCAGCTCGCAGACCGGCAGCGGCAAAACAGCCGCCTTCCTGCTGCCCATAATGCATCGCATTATCACCAGCCGCGAAAATGAAAAAAGAGCCACCGGCCGGATCACCCCCCGAACCAGAGCGCTCATTCTCACCCCAACCCGCGAACTGGCCGCCCAGATTTGTCAGCATTTCAATGACCTGGCAACCTGCACAGACCTCAGTTGCGCCGCCATTTTCGGTGGTGTCAGCATGCTGCCCCAGGAAACCGCCCTCAGAAGTGGCGTTGACATCCTGGTATGCTGCCCCGGCCGTCTGCTCGACCACATGACCAGACCCTATGCCAAACTTCCCCACCTTGAATATCTCGTTCTCGACGAAGCCGATCGCATGCTTGACATGGGCTTTCTGCCAGATATCAGACGCGTTCTGAAAGCCCTGCCCGCAACCCAGCGCCAGACTTTCTTTTTCTCTGCAACCCTGCCGGCCCCGATCGTCATTCTCTCGAAAGATATGCTGAACAACCCTGTTGCCGTTGATATCGAACGCCCGCAGATCACTGCCACCGGCATCGAACACAAAGCTTTCAGAGTCAGCGATAACCTTAAACAAGAACTGCTGATCAATATTATCGATCAACACCAGATCCGCAGCGCCATTATCTTCACCCGCACCAAACACCGTGCCAAAAGACTGGCCCTGTTTCTTGACCGCAAAAACGTCGCCACTGATTTCATCAATGGCAACCGCAGTCAGTTGCAGCGCACCAAAGCCCTCGAAGACTTCAGAAGCGGCAAAGTCAGAGTTCTCGTTGCCACCGACATCGCTTCACGTGGTATCGACGTCGAAGCTGTTTCACACGTAATCAATTTCGATGTGCCGCACGTTGTTGAAGATTATGTGCATCGCGCCGGCCGCACAGCCCGCGCCAGCATGACCGGCTATTCTTACACTCTCGTATCACCCGACGAAATGTATGATTTCAGCCAGATCGAACGCACCATCAAGACCCGCATCGAACAGGTAAAACTCGAAAATTTCGACTATACTACCAAGCCGACCGAAGCCCTTGAAGTTCCCCTTGCCCAGCGCATCGCCGAAATTCGTGCCTTCAAGGCCGCCTGCCGCAACCGTGCCGCTGAAAAGCAGTCGCGCCGCACTGGCGCTCCGGCCGCTACCACCACCCGTAACGAACCGGCGAGAAGAACAACTGCCACTACACCGGCTCATCACACCGAAACCCGCCGGACCACAACCACCGAAACCAGAACTGTTCAGCCGCGCCATACCAATACCCGCTCCACTACCAACAACCGTTCGTGGCAGCAGAATGGCAGCGAACAGCGCCCGGCCAGAACTGCGACCCAGAACCAGAGCGAAACCCGCAATCAGGTTCGCAACACTGAGCAGCGCCCCCAGACCCGCACCAGCAAAAAAGAACTGCCTGATATCTTCTAAGGCAAACTAAACAAAATCCCCGGTCAGCTTACAGCTGACCGGGGATTTTTTATTTCACCTCAAGTCGGGATCACTTGTCTTCTGTCGGCGGTGGCGGGGGTGGAACATCAGAGGGTTGCGACGACGAAGATTGCGACGGCGGTGGTTCCTGGGTGGGCTTTGGCGCTGCCGACTCATCAGATGCCTGTTGCTGTTCGGGGAAAA
>DAOPYA010000081.1:0-18909 GCA_035352635.1 Candidatus Rifleibacterium sp. | reverse complement strand
AACTGCCATCAACAAGGGTGTCGGTGACCTGAACGGTCCAGGCGGTCCCTCTGATTTCAGGGGAATAGGTTCTGCCCTTGACCACTACCTGCATAGCGGCCGGCGTGGTATCGACAGTACCGCTGACCAGCGGCGTTGTGTCGTTGGTTAAAAGCGGTGTAACGGTTACATAGGGGCGCGATACAGTCGAGAACGACCATGCCGGCTGGGTTCCGATGGTATTGCCAAAAATATCGGCAATTGAAGCTGCTAACGTGACGTTGAGAGTCTTATTACCTGGAAGATTCGAAGCAGGCGCCCAGGTTATCGTTTTGCGATCTGTCGAAAGGGCAGCGGCACCTGGCACGGTTACTCCTGAGTTCGCAACGGTTATGGCGGTTGCTGGCGCTGAAGAAGGCAGCAGAGCTTCATCGAAGACGACGATAATTCTGCTGTCCATGGCGATACCTGTGGCGCCCGGTAACGGGGTGCGGCTTAAAACTACCGGCGATTTGTTATCTGCTTCATCCATAGTCTGCACATTAACGAGCATGCGCAGGCTGACTTTTCCGGATGCGCCCTTCGGGTCAGTCAGGGTGACGCTGATGGTAGCGACGCCGTAGCTGTCCATGGCGGTCCAGGTGGCGGATTTTTTATCGGGTGCAATCTGCAGAGCGCCTTTCGATTGTTCCCAGAGGATTGTCAGGTCAGGAAGATCGGCGGAATCGGGGTCGAATGGCGTCAGGTTGAACATCATGCGGTCGCCGGTCAGACAGCTGACTGTTTTGACGCCGGCGGCGTTTTCTGATGAAAGAACGCCAGAGGGGGCATGATTTTCAGAACTGGGTGTCAGAACTGTCTGTTCGACGAATGCCGGGGTAGTGCCGGCAATAAACGGGCCATTGAAGCTTGAGAATGTGGAAGTTCCGAAAACTTTTACAAAAATCTCGGCCTGGGTAACGCTTATCGGCAAGGGAAGCGTCGTAAAAGTGCCATCGACGCCGACCTGAAAAGGTTCACCCCAAAGGGTTAATTCAGTGCCCAGAGGAAGAAAATTATTGGAAGAGTCTCTCAAAACGCCTGTGAGAACGGTCACGGCTTCTTCAAGATTGACATTCGGGGCGGTAGTATTGGCAGTGCTGCCGTCAACGCTGACCGACACTCGCTGTTTAAGAGTCTTGCCATTCACGGTGGTTTTGGCGACGACATATCTGACATCTGCGGGCACGCCCTTAAAAGTGTAACTGCCCGATGCATCTGTGTATTCAGGGTTGATCTCGCTGTGGCCTTCTATCCAGACCTTTGCGCCCCATGCAGGCAGCAGACCGGCGGCTTCACGCAGGCTCGTTCTTTCTGAGGCCAGATCAGTCGGAAGCATGACTGTGCCGGTCAAAGTTCTCACCTTGACATCTGGAACAGAGGGGCTGTCTGAAGATACTCCCCCGCCGCAACCGACGATCAGCAAAGCGATGACCGAGATCACCGCAACCAGAAAATGCAACCAGCGAGAGTTTAAAAGTTTCATTGTATCCTCCGAGCAGGCTTCCCCGACTATATAATTCATGTTTACCGGCAAACTGGCATAAACCAGCCCGGTTACAAGCATATTTCCTGAGAACGTATCTTGCAGAGCGAACAAAAATACAGGCAACATGCTCAGACAACTGAAAAATCCAGCTGTCTGAGTGATAGTACTATACCATTCCCAAGCACGTCAACCACCGAAGACCATTAATTAACGATTGAAGAAGTTTCTCTCAAACAGCGGTCTTAGCGGCATCTTTTGCAGGGAGCTATGGGATGCTCGACAAGAGTCACTTATGCAATCGCCTGACCTGTCGAAACTTGCATCCAGAGATAGTTAAGTAAGCGTTTGCCCTGAATATGCAACCAACTGATTGACCGCGGGTTCGGTTAAAAGGTATCTTATCATTCAGAATCAGCCTGATATGGAGCACCCATGAAGAAAAAAATATTGCTGCTGCTCGTGTTGTTCATTTTTGCATCGACAGTTACCGGGTTGCAGCCTCTTCTGGCCAGTGAAGCCAGCGAAACCGGCAAAGCGGTCAACCCGTTGCTTGCCATCGCCATCGTTCTGGTTTTCCGGGCGGCAGACCTTGAAGCTCTTACCGGCGGCTACATTGCCCTTAAGCCTACCGGCATTCATTCTACCGAGAAATACTTCACCAGAAACGACAGTGAGTTGCGCCTGCTTGGCATGTCGCATGTGGCCGAGCCTGGCTTCTATCAGAACATTAAAGACGGCCTGCGCGGTAAAGCTGCACTGATGCTGATGGAAGGTGTTTCTGACGAGAAGAAACTGCTGGCACAACCTCTTGATTACGCAAATCTCGCGGCAAAGCTTGGCATCGACAACCAGCGCGACAAGTTTAGCCCCAAAGAAATGCCAGACGGCGTAGAAATTGTCAGGGCCGACCTCGACGCCGCTGATTTTGCCCCCGAAACGGTTGATATACTGAACTCGATCGGCAAGGTTTATGCAAAAGACGGCCTGAACATGGCCAACCTGTTGATGCTCTACCTTAAACTCTCTGACAGCGACACTTCGCGTGAACTGATGAAAGATCTGATTGCCAAACGCAACCACTGCCTGATCGAACACCTGAAGCAGAACCTGACGAAACACAATCTTATTCTCGTGCCATGGGGAGCTTTGCACCTGCCAGACATCGAAAAATGGGTCACCGCAGAAGGCTTTGCACTCAAAGAACAGAAGAGTCGCATGCTTCTCAGGTTTCCCAACTATTTCAAGCATTTAATCAGTATAACAGGCAGCGAAAAAAAAGCAGGCGAACCCGTAAAAACCCTGTCAGAAATCTTCGGGATTTAAAAGAGCTGCCAGAACCAGTTAAACCTGCGGCATTGATCGTTGAACGCCAAGATACGAGATCTCTGCAAAAAATCGCAGAAATTGAGTTAAAGCGTACTCTGTTGGAAATTTTTATTATCTTATAAGCCGAACGGTCAGCCGGCGAGGCATTGGGCAATAGTCGGATCGGGCAGCATTTTAAGGTCAGTGACCAGAAACTCTGGAATCATATCTCTGAGTTCGCGGGCGCCGGTTGGTGTATAAACGATTATCGAGCCATCACGGCTGATTTCGTCGCTGATATTGCCCGCCACCGGGTGATATCTGAACTTGGCAACCGTAGCATCCACAAGATCAACCTGGTGAATCTTTTCGCTGCCATCTTTGAGTTTCCAGGCCAGTTGGGCGCTGCCGGGTCTGACGTTGCGAATCTGCAGCGGGCATTCACCAAGTTCGCGGCCATTAACTGCCACTCTGGTGCCAGGCTCGTCACATTTCAGAAAAAGCTCGACCCCGAACATAAAGTTTTGCGGGGCGGCCTGGTAAGCAGGCAGTTTTTGCAGATACTGCCGACAGAGGTCAACCTGCTCAGAAAAATACCCGGCCAGAAAGGCTCTGGCCAGGGTAAACACCACAACCGGAGCGTCGGGAGCACGATGAAAAGCGCGGCTGAGGCAGGCGAGAGCGAGCGGAACATTCATTTTGGCCAGAAACATGTCTCCAAGCATGCCGCACGCGAATGGATCATCGGGAGTCATCTGCAGGCGCTGCTTTGCAAGGGCCAAAGCTTCGTCAAGACCGTTGATTTGCCAGGCTTTTGAAATTGCCTCAAGCGACAACGGGCCGAAAGCACTTTCGGCGACCAGATGGGTTTTGGGCGGCTGTTCTGGTGACGAATACTTTTCTTGAATCGCCGACGCGTTGCCCAGTGGCTTGAAAACCTGCAAAAACAGGTCAGCCCAGTCTGCAAAACCTGATTTCTTGAGCAGGTTGACGGTGGTGGCATTGAAAGCGGCAAAAAAGTCACAAGGAGCAGCAAACTCCCCAAGCGATTTCATCAGAATTGGCCCGATTTCAAGCCGGTCTGCCGCCTCGAGTGACAAAAATTCGACGGCGGCCGCCAGACCGTAAAAGCGGTCTGAATCGTATTCCCAGCATGGCTCAATGAAATCGATGATAAATTCAGCGGGGTTTTGTTGGTAAAAAGCGAGCCGCGCCACCGGAAAAACCGTGATGGCAGGCATGAGAACCTGCCCCTTGACATCTGCGGCACCTGACTTCGCGAAAGCAAGAATGTTCTGCAGGCGGGTTCCGGCGGCCAGCAGATCCGGGTCTCCGCCATCTATCATGTCTTCTGCGACATAATCAAGCATAAGAAACTTGTGCAACGGTGGCATCAGTACCGTCAGCCGCCCGACCAGAGCCGCGAATTTAAGATAAAAGCGTTTGCGGGCGATGATCTCGCTCTCGCCCATACCGCAGGCCATGAAGAGTGCTTGCAGTTCTTCGTATTTCTGGTTGAACAGGGCGTAGCGAATTGCACGCAGCAGTCGATCCTGGGCCTCAGTAGTCAGCGGCACCCGTTCGAGACGGCACAGATTAACAAAGTCAGCAAGGTTTTCGCGGTACATTTTCCCTCAAATTCTGCCCGGTCGCAGAGGCACCGGTGCGATTGCCAGATTTATACAACAGATAACATTTAGACCTCAGCAAGTAAACCAGCGAAAATTCAACTGATGAAAAATCAGCTGATGCAGAGCTTCTGCTGCAGCGCGAAACATGGCAACCCGCCTGGCAGACCACACCGTCGAATTGGTGTGAAACACTCAATACCCTCTTTATATAGCCGCTTTGACGTGATTAAGATTGATTGCCAAGACTGATGGCCGCGCCGGTGATATGAACGGCAAAAGTGCACCAGGGAGGCTTCCTGCTGGTGCTGAAAAAATATGGCGGCAGAAGATTTTTTAAATTTTGGCAGGCGTGGTATAACGTAACAGAAATTCTCAAAATGCAAAGTTTTGCGCAACCTCTTAAGTGCTGCGGAAATTGAAAGGGAACTTTTATGTGTGGTGTGCTGGGGCTCATTCTCGCGAAAGATTCTGAAAAAATGGGGCAAACCGCCTGCCAACTGTTGAAAATGCTTGAATACCGGGGTTACGACTCGACCGGCGCCGTTATTCAAGATGCAGCGGGCAACATTACCCTGAACAAAGATGTAGGCGCTCCGAGCAAGGTTGTCTACGAGCTTGGCATCGACAAGCTCGCCGGCCAGATTTTCTGCGGCCAGGTGCGCTGGGCGACTTTTGGGGTTGTGACCCGCGAAAACGCTCAGCCGCACGATGTTAAGTGCCACACCCATATTTATGGCGCTCACAACGGCAATATAACCAACTGTATGCAGCTAAAAGAGTGGCTGACCTCACTCGGGCACCAGGTAGTCAGCAATAACGACGGCGAAATGCTGGTGCATACCGTTGAGCACTATTTCGCCGAAGAGCTTAAATTCAAAGACGAAAAAGACCTGCACGTCAGATACGAAGCCCTTAAAAACGCCGTTGTCAAAGCCTGCAAAAAGACCACCGGTTCTTTCGCAGCCGTCATCGTTGACCCGGTCGCACGCCGCACCGTGGCGATAAAGGCAGGCAGCAGCCTGTATATCGGCCGCGGGCAGAACCCTGATCTCAACGAATTCGTCATCGCATCTTCTGATCTGGCATCGGTTCTGCAGCTCACCAAGGTGCTTATTCCGATCAGAGAAAAGCAGTTTGCCATCTTTGACAGCAGCGATTTCAGAATGTATGACACCCGCGATGGCCACGAACTTGAATTTCAGAGCCAGCGCAGCCTGTTACGGGTCGAAGAAACCCGCCTGCAACACCCTTATCGTTATTTTATGGAACAGGAAATCTACAGCCAAAGCACAAACTCAGCCAAGTTGATAAGCCTGTTTGCTGGCGGCAATTATATAATAAGACTTCTCAAGGGAAACCTGCCGACCCACGCCGACTGCTACGCGAGAGTCAGCGAGCAGGTGCAGGCCCTCGCCCTGGTTACCGAACCAGTGGCTTTTGCCAGGCAGGCCCGCGAACTGTTGAATTCAGCACCGGTCAAGCAACTCGATGCCCTGCAGAAAAGTTTCGACCCGCAGATGCCCCTCGATCTTGAATCTGCATTCGCTTCACTGCTCGAAGATATTCGCCGGCTCGACGAAGAAGGCAGTGCCGGCAATCCTGGGCTGCTGAAGCTGATCGATGGCATTTTTGAACTCGAAAATATCAGACTGCTTGAAGAACGCATGCGTGAGTTCGTCGATATTATCGTTAAAGCACGCAATAACGGCGATTCGATCTATATTCTTGCCTGCGGAACCTCGTTTCATGCCGCCAAAACCGCCCCACTCTTCTTCAACGAAATCGCCGGCATATCGGTAACCCCGCTGCTGCCTGGTGAATTCAGGGCGCAATGCACCCGTTCGCTGGGCCAGAATGATGTGATCATCGGCATCAGCCAGAGCGGCGAAACCAAAGACCTGATTGATGTTTTCAACTTTCTTGAAGAGGTTTATCCGCAGGCAAAGCGCGTCTGCATTCTCAATAACACCAATTCGACGCTGGCGCTCGAAAAGTCCCATCTCTACGTGCCCCTCTTCTGCGGCCCCGAAATCGCGGTACCAGCCACCAAGAGCTTTCTTAATCAGCTGCTGGTGCTCTACGCCCTCGCCGTAGAAGTCAAGGCACGCCTCGAAAAAGACTGTGACCACAAGATCGGCGATGGTCTGCCGGCCACTTTTCACTTCGAAGAAATGAAAAAAATACCTGAACTCATCGAACTGACGCTTAATACCACCCAGCAGGAAACCGAGATGATTGCCGGGCAGCTCTATCTCAAGCCGAGCATGCACATTCTCGCCACCCGCATTCTCGGCATTGCCAAAGAGGGCGCCCTGAAAATCAGGGAAATCGTGCTGAACCACACCGAAGGCTTTGAGGGTTCTGAATTCAAGCATGGCCCCAACACCATTCTTGGCCTGAATTCCATTTTCGGGCTAGACTCGATCGGCGAACTGATGAAGCGACTCGAAGAAGTGCTCAACTTCGTTCTCGAGAGCAAAAAAGGCGAACCGCTCAAACCGCGCGGCGTACTGAGAATGTTCAAGGCGATCAGTGAATACGCCTTCAAAGACATGCAGCCGACTTACCTCAGTGACGACGAAAAGGAAATTTTCGACGAAGTTTTCAAGCGCTTCAACGTCTTCGAAAGCCTCTATGACAACTACCCCCTGATTTTTATCACCACCCCGCGCGAACGCGATATCAACCTGACCATCTCCCAGATCAACACCCACAAAATCCGCGGCGCCAACGTCTATCTGATCGCCGAAGACAACAACGAACTGCGCGAAGCCGTTTCAGTGACCCCATCCTCGGCATTCCCCTACAAACATGGCTATATAACTATTCCGCGCACCAGTTCGAAGATTCTGCCGATTTTTTCGATTACGGTGGTCTTGCAGATGCTCGCTTTCAAGATGAGCCTGAAAAAAATGGAATGCATGGACCGTCTTGAAATCGCCAACCACGGAGTTCACCCGGACGTACCCAAAAACGTCAGCAAGTCAATCACCGTTGACTGAAACAAATTATTGAATCCTGCATAAATGAAACCAACTTACTTCACCGGCGCAGCTATCAGCCGGGTTACTTATTCTCCGTAAGAAGTCAGTAAAACCGGCTTTAATTCTGCAGTTATCAATAATCGTTGAAAATAAATGTTGCCGCCCGACCAATGCCCCTTGCATCAGCCGGGCGGTTTATTTTTTCCCGTTCACCGGCAGCGGTTGGTATCAATAGACACTCCCCGAAAAAAATGTTATTCAGTTAAATATAGACAGATCCGGGAGGGAATGAATGACTGAAAAAGAATATGGGATAACCGCCGTCGAGCATGGCATGCTGCCGCTCAACACCTGGGACCAGATCATCGGCAAACTGGTTGCCTCGCGTGAAGAGCCAGACATCGAAAAGAAGATAGACATTGTAATTGCAGTACTCGTAAACATCAGGCTTCTCGATAAAGAAGAAAAAATCACGGATCAGAGAGATAACAAAGAAAATATTGAGACGATCTACCAGCGCCTGAACGAAGAAACAATTACCACTCTCAACGGCATGCAATCCCCCTCCAACGAGTACATTTATTATTTCAGAGAAGTGATGAAAAAACTGCCGGTCAGACGCGGTGGTGGTGATCTGATTGGCGATATCCGTAGTGCCGCTGAATATTTTGAGGAAGGGCGCAACGGCAGCGACCCGATGCTTTCGTTTGCCGGCGACCTGCGCAAGGAAGTGCACCGCAAACTTTCGCCGCGCATTCTCAGCCGCTACATCAAACCCTATCTTGAACTGGTCAACAAAAACAATGCCGAACCGCTGAAGCAGGCTGGGTATATGGCGCTGGCCGGCCGCTTCGACCCGGCAAAAGAAGATCCGAAGTTCATAGCTCTTGCCGAAGAAATGTATGCGAAACTTTCATATCTCTGGGACTACGAAAACGGTGATATCACCACGTTCAAAAGAAGTCTCAAGAAAAATCTCGGCCTGTTCGAGAAGTGCTTTCTTAAAAAGGAAATGGAAACCTTTCTCGAAATCTGCAACGCGAAGTACATCGCCAACACTCTCAATCTTGTCGATTGCCTGAAGCGCCTTGCCAGTTTCAAGATGTTGCTCAAGAAGTCTTATTTTGAGAAGCGCATTGAACTGTATGACTTCATCAATCTTGACCTCGACATCGGCAGACTGGTGTTCATTTTCACCAACGACCTCACCAACAACCATTACGAGACGGTCACTTTCGCCAACATCAAGGAATGTGTCGCTCTGGTAAGAGAACTGATCGGCCTGCTCAATCAGAAAGGCATTATCCCCGAAAGCAACGAGAGAATGATCAAAGACCTGCAAGAAATCTACGGCATGGAAACCCTGGATATTCTGATCGCCAAGCGTTCGATGCAGAATATCTCAATCGAATTGCAGCAGTTCATGCAGAAACACATCTTCTATCGCCTCGGACAGATGCTGAACTACGTGCTTGAAGCCTATAAAGTGCCGACTTCAAGCCTGGCACCCATCAAAGACCGCTTTTTCAACAATTTTATCCGCACCACCGAATTTCACGCTGTTAATGAGTTTCTTGAAAAAATCATCAGCTTTCTCAACCGTGAACTGGCCAGCAAAAACGCCGAAAACAGCCTGTATGGCAAATACCGCCTCAGCGAAATGCCGGCGGTGAACGGCGATTACGCAGCCTATATTGCCACCACCTGGTCGCCGGCACCTGACGCGGTGCGCCCGCATCTTGGCGGCAAGGGAAACGGCATCATCGACATGAGCAACCTGGGGGTTAAAGTTCCACCGGCTTTCATTCTCGGGTTGCCGATCTGCCGCGAAATTTTTAACGAAAAACTCGACAGAGAAGGCTTTCGCTCTGCCATCAAAAAGTATCTCGGGCAACTCGAAGAGCAAACCGGCAACCAGCTCGGCGATTCCGAAAAACCTCTGCTGGTCTCAGTAAGGTCGGGCACTACCATTTCCATGCCCGGTTCGATGTCGACGATTCTCAACGTCGGTATAACCCCGGCGGTTCTTAAACAGCTTGAAGCAAGGTTCGGCGCCAATTTTTCGCACAGCGTTTATCTGCGATTTCTCAGAAACACGCTGATGGCGCTCGAAATTATTCCGGAACCCGACAACGATGCCAGTATTGAAACGGCGATCAGCATTGCCGAGGCCCGGGTTCGCGAACAACTCGGCGAAAAGTTTCTGTGCGATGCGTTCGAACAACTGGTGAAATGCATAGAACTTGTTTTTGCGTCAAGCCGCTCAAAGAGCGTCAGAGACTATCTCAAGGAACTTTCGATCGAAGTCGTTTATGGCACCGCAGTTACCATTCAACAGATGGTGTTCGGCAACAAAAACCAGAACTGCCTGAGCGGTGTCATGTTCACCCGCAACCCAATCAACGGCCACGATGAACTGTTTGGCGAATATCGCGAAATGACCCAGGGCGAAGACGTGGTCATGGGTAATATCATCACCCGCACCATCGCAGCAATACCGCCAGCAATAAAAGATGAGCTGAACCGCTATAAGCGTATTCTCGAAAAAGAACTCAAACATGACCTCGACATAGAATTCACGGTTGAAGATAACCACCTGTATCTTCTGCAGACCAGACGGGCCAGTATCAGCACTTACGCCAAGCTGGTCGTTGATACCGACATGATGAAAAGGGGCATCATCAGCCTCGATGAATTCAGAAAACGCCTGGATCGCATGTGCGCCACCAACGCATTCATATCGGTGCCGCGTGTCGAAGAAGAGTTCAGAGAATGGAAACCGCCGGTCAGCGAGGGCGTGCCCATCAACCCCGGCATCACATGGGGAACCCTGGTTCTGACCCTCGAAAAACTCGAAGAAATAAAGGCACACCGCGAAAACATCATCTATTTTGCCCTGAATACCAAGCCTTCTGACTTCTATATCATCAATAATTCCCACGGCATTGTCACGGTGTTCCCGGGGCGAACTTCGCATGCCGCCATAACTTCAATCACCCTCAACAAGCCCTGCATCGTTGGCTGCTCGAATGCCGTGATCAATCTCGAACAGAGGTGCGTCACCTTCAAAAGCCCCGAAGGCGACGTAACCCTTAAAGAAGGTGAACTGGTAACCATTGACGCCAACAGCGGCTATGTTTATCGAGGCACGGTGCCCCTTTCCAACAGTTTTATCCGCACTCACAACATTTTCGAGACACTGCGCAACATTGTTTCGCCCATCGAAGCCGCCGACAAGGTCGAAAGCATAATTCGCGAAAAGATCGCCATTCTCGAAAAAGAGACCGGCTTCAAAAAGAAAATCATCACCAGTGTGCCCAAAGAACTGTTTCGCAACCGGAACGTTCTCGTCAGGCTCGATCTCAACGTGCCGATCAAAAAGGGCCAGATAACCGATGCCACCAGAATCGAGGCGGCCCTGCCCACTATCAGATATCTTCTCGAAGTCGGCGCAACTCCTGTTTTATGCTCGCATTTCGGCGAACCTGACAAACAGGAAAAAAAGGGCAAGTCACGCGAGGAAATCTACACCGAATATAGCATAAAGCCGGTGGCTGATTATCTGCGCCAACACTTCAAAAGCATGGTTTTTCACGAAAACAGTATTGCGTCCTCGGGTGTTCTCATAACCAAAGACGACATTGTTAAAAACCGCGTTAACCTGATCGAAAATTTGCGTTTCGCGATTGGCGAAAAAGAGAATGACGCGGTTTTCGCCCGTGGCCTGGCCGGCCTCTCTGACGGCGTATTCGTCAACGACGCTTTTGGCACCAGTCATCGCAGCCATGCTTCGATAACCGGTGTCACCCGCTATGTAACCACCAAACTGGCCGGCCTGCTGGTCGAAAAAGAACTCAAATATCTCGGAGCAGCTGTAAGCAACCCGCAGCGCCCCTTCGTCGGCATCACCGGCGGTTCTAAAATCTCGACCAAACTCGGCATTATCGAAACTCTTCTGCAAAAGATAGACAAGCTGATCGTCGGTGGCGGCATCGGTTACACGCTGCTCAAGGCCACAGGTTTCGACGTGCAGAAATCGCTGGTTGAAGAATCGATGCTCGAAACCGCCCGTAAACTCATGGAAAAATACGGCAATAAAATTGTTCTGCCCCGCGATTTCGTCACCACCGACAATTTCGATTTTGCTCAACAGAAGGTCGGAAACCTCGAGCGCAATGTCACGAGCATCCGCGAAGGCTGGGAATCATTCGATCTCGGCGAAGAATCGATTAAGCATGCCATCAGTATTCTCGAAGAAGCAAAAACCATTCTCTGGAACGGCCCAATCGGAGCCTTTGAAATTAAAGAAGGCTCAGAGGGCACCCTCAGACTGGCGCACGAACTGGCCCGCCTCGCCCGCGCCGGCAAAACCGTGATCATCGGCGGCGGCGATTCGGCTGCCGCGGTTCAGGTGGCCGGGGTTGCCGACCAGATGACCCACGTTTCGACCGGGGGCGGCGCCAGCCTTGAGTTTCTCGAACGCCTCACCCTGCCAGGCATCTCGGTTCTCGACTCAGAATGATCTTTTAATATTCATTTGAATCAGGAGTCTTCGTGACAAATTCAATCATCTGTTACTGCAAGAACGTTGATAAAGAAACGATCGTCAAGGCAATAACCGCCGGAGCCGATTCTCTAAAAAAAGTTCAACAGATGACCGGTGCCTGCACTGGCGGCCAGTGCGGGCAGCTTAATCCGAAGAAGACCTGCTGTTCGGCTGATATTGAAGAACTGATCAGGCAATACGGAAATCCGGGTCTATCTGCACCCCCCCCGGGCTGCTGCGGTTAAACCAGCAACTGGAATCTTAATTTGCCGCAGGTCGCAAAGCCACAAGAAGATATTTGGCAAAATAGCCAAATATCTTCTTGACACCACCAGGGCGCTTGGTTATATTGCCAAATAACCAGACCGAATTGAGGTGCTTTGTGAACCAGCAGCAGCGTCATCTGATTGAGGCAAAAACCGTAGTTTTAAAGGCTCTTGCCCACCCAACCCGACTGTACATCATCGAAGAACTTGCCAAGGCTGAAAAATGCGTCTGCGAGTTTGTCGATGCGGTTCAGGCCGATTTTTCAACGGTGTCGAAGCACCTGCTGGTTCTTAAAAACGCCGGGCTGGTCGAAGATGAAAAACGGGGGCAGCAGGTATTTTACCGCCTGCGCATGCGCTGCCTGCCAGGTTTTATCAACTGTATCGGCGTGGCTGTCGCTGCCAATGCCCGTATGAAAGCCATGCAAATTAACCCCGACCTATTTAAAGCAAAAGAAACAGCGGAGGCCTGAAGATGAACTACTGGAAACAGGAATGGAAAAGCTTTCTCACAATCACCGTCGTATTTTTAATTTGTTACTACCTGCCAGTTGGAACACCGCGCTTCGACAACGCTGTTCTTGAAGCCTTCCACCTGGTTAAATGGTACGCGCAGGAGCACGTGTTGCTCTGTCTGATTCCGGCATTCTTTATCGCCGGCGCCATCGGTGTATTCGTCAGCCAGGCCTCAGTAATGAAATATCTGGGCGCCAGAGCGAATAAGGTTCTTGCCTACGGCGTCGCAGCCGTATCTGGCACGATTCTGGCCGTCTGTTCATGCACTATTTTGCCGCTTTTTTCGGGAATTTATAAAATGGGTGCCGGTCTTGGCCCCGCCTGCGCGTTTCTCTATTCTGGCCCGGCAATCAACGTGCTTGCCATCGTCCTGACCGCGCGGATTCTCGGCCCTGAACTTGGCATTGCCCGTGCGTTTGGGGCAATTTTTCTCAGCATCTTAATCGGTCTGTCGATGCATTTGCTTTTTCGCAAGGAAGAAGAGGCAAAAATTGCCGCGCAGATGGCGATGCCAGAATCCGAAACAAAAAGAGCGCTCTGGCAGGATTCCCTGTATTTTGCCTCTATGGTCTTTATTCTGGTTTTTGCGAACTGGGGCAAGCCTCAATCTTCAGAAGGTCTCTGGGCAAGCATTTATGCTGCAAAATGGGCTATTACCAGCGGCTTTGCAATTCTTCTTGGCGTAATTCTGGTTGCCTGGTTCGGGTTAAAAGCCTGGAAAGCCGCATTAACCGCTCTTATCGCAGCCGCTCTCGGCTACATGTACCCGGCAGAACCACTCATAGCTTTTACTGCCGGAACTCTTGGCCTGACCATTTTCACCAGTACTGATGAAGGTGAGCTTGGTGACTGGTTTTCATCGTCTTACGATTTTGCCAAACAGATTCTACCGCTGCTGCTCGGCGGAGTCATCGTCGCAGGCGCACTGCTTGGGCGCGTAGGTTACGAAGGCCTGATTCCTTCTGAATGGATCGCAGGCATGGTCGGCGGGAATTCTCTGGCCGCCAACCTTTTTGCATCTCTGATCGGTGCTTTTATGTATTTTGCAACCCTTACAGAAGTTCCGATTCTGCAAGGGTTGATCGGCAGTGGCATGGGAAAAGGCCCGGCGTTGGCGCTGCTGCTGGCTGGCCCGGCACTGAGCCTGCCGAGCATGCTGGTTATCAATACAGTTCTGGGCATCAGAAAAACAGTTGCATTTGTTAGTCTGGTGGTGCTGTTTTCAGCATTTGCGGGAATAGTTTTTGGTGCATTTTACGGATAAAACGGAGGTTATATGAAAATTCAGATTCTCGGTACTGGTTGCCAGAAATGTCACAAGCTGGCTGCTGAAGCCGAACAGGCTGCCAAAGAACTTGGCCTGACCTACGAACTGGTCAAGGTGACTGACATTAACGAAATAATGGGTTTTGGCGTTATGATCACCCCGGCCATGGCTGTAGACGGCAAGGTTAAATTTTCCGGCAAGGTGCCTGGCGTCGAAGAGATCAAAAAACATCTCAAATAAGGAGACAGATGCATGTCTGAAACAAACATTGTGAGCATCCTGAATTCGGCCAGGCCGGCCGGCAAAGGCAAGGCAGTGTTACTGGCCGCCTGCGTGATTCTTTGGGCCAACAGCGGAATTGCTGCTGAAGAAGCGGTGACCCCGGCCCAACCTGCAACGCCGGTCAGCGAAACAGTCGCTATAATACCCGCATCAACTTCTGCAACCCTGGCATCTGATTCAACCAGTCGCAAACTGCCGCGCATTATCGACTTCGGCTCAAAACAATGCCAGGCATGCAAAGCGATGGAACCAGTTCTTGAGTCTCTGGCGACGAACCACGCAGACAAATTTATAACTGAATTTGTCGATGTCTGGGTACCTGAAAACCAGGATCGTGCCAGAAGTCATGCAATTCAGTCAATACCAACTCAGGTTTTTTTCGACAGCGAGAATAAAGAAGTGTTCCGCAATACCGGCTTTATTTCTGAAAAGGATGTGCTTGCCAAATGGGCTGAACTCGGCATTCTTATGCCCTCTATTGCCAGCGAAACACCCACGTTTGAACCAGCAACGCCTGCAAACGCCTCAGAGACCGCAAAAGGCGAATGAGCCAAACCTCTACAGAAATCGAACGAAACACGGCTGGTGTCTGAAGTTTCGCAGTAGAAACACATCAGTGAGTTCATGCAAATATGCAATTAAGCGAAAAGAATAAAAGGTTAATAACCAACCTGCTGCTGGCCTTTGTGCTGATATCAATCGGCTTTGCACTGGGCAAACACAGCGTTGCCAGTAAAAACCTCGACGGCAATATGGTTGCCGCCAGTAATGGTGGCGCAATCTCTTCCGACCGGCTGGTTAAGATTTTTTATATGCACGCCACCTTTCGCTGCGTTACCTGCAACAGCATTGAGAGCAGAGCCAAACAGCTGGTCGAGCGCGATTTTGCCGATGCCTGGGCCAGCAAAAAAATTCTCTGGGAAGCAGTTAATTTCCAGATAAACGAAGCTCTGGCGAAAAAGTTTGACGTTGCCGCCAGCTGTGTTGTTGTTACCATAGTTCAGGGAGATGAAATCCTTGAATTTAACCGTCTTGACGACGTCTGGCCGCTGCTTGAAAAGCCCGCCGAGTTTGATGCTTATGTTTCAGATGCGGTCAGAAAAGCCCTTGCCAAAATCAATGGAGACAACAAATGACCTGGGTAAGCATAACGACTGCGGCCTGGCTCGGCATTCTAACGGCTATCAGCCCATGCCCCCTGGCTTCGAACGTCGCCGCAATTTCATTCATTGGCAGACAGCTCCACAGTAAAACTGCCATCCTGTTTTCAGGGCTTTTATACACCGCCGGCCGAACCATGACTTATCTCGCCCTCGGCGCCCTGCTTTCATCGGGTGTTCTCGCCAGCGGTGAACTCTCAAGATTTCTCCAGAAGTATCTTAACGAGATTCTCGGCCCCCTGCTGATTTTGCTTGGAATGATTCTACTGGGGCTTATTGGCACGGGCTTAAGCATTCAGATGGCCGGCGAGGGAATCCAGCAGAAGGCCGCAAAACACGGCGCGTTATACGCATTCCCGCTCGGAGTTCTCTTTGCCCTGTCATTTTGCCCGGTCTCAGCCGGCCTGTTTTTTGGCGCCCTGATTCCACTCGCAGTAAGCAACAATTCTTCACTGTTCCTGCCAGCTCTCTACGGCATTGGCACTGCAATTCCGGTGGTAGTTTTTGCGTTTCTTATCGCTTTCAGCAGCAAATGGCTCGGAAAGGCTTTCAACAGCCTCAACCAGATCGAATTTTACGTTAGAACCGCCACCGGCACGATCTTTATCGTAGTCGGTTTTTATTACAGCCTGATTCACATTTACGGCATCAAACCTTATTGAGCAGTTAAATCCATATTGATGGGTTCGTTAAGAATATTGATAAACTGATAGACCGAGGTAATTGTATGGAAATTAAAATTCTCAAAGATGATGAAATTCGCTCGCAAGTAAGCCAGCGTTATGGCAGCATTGCCAAATCGGGCGATTCATGCTGCAGCGCTTCAACCGGCGGCTGCTGCCAGCCACAGATAGCCCAGATTGACTCTGAAAAGCTTGGCTATTCAGCTGATGAATTGTCTTCTGTGCCAGATGGGGCCAATCTTGGTCTTGGCTGCGGAAATCCGCAGGCGATCGCCAGCCTTAAACCTGGCGAAAACGTTCTCGATCTTGGTGCCGGCGGCGGTTTCGACTGTTTTCTGGCTGCAAAGGCGGTCGGCCCAACCGGAATGGTGATCGGAGTGGATATGACCCCCGAAATGGTCAGCAAAGCCAGAAAGAATGCCGTTAACAGTGGCTACAGCAATGTTGACTTCAGATTAGGCGAGATCGAGCATCTGCCGCTTGCCGACAACAGTGTTGATGTAATCATATCCAATTGCGTGATCAACCTTTCCCCCGACAAGGAAAGCGTTTTCAGAGAAGCATTCAGGGTTCTGCGTAGCAAGGGCCGTATTGCCGTGTCTGACGTTGTAGCCTTCAAACCGCTCAACAAAGAACTTCGCGATAATCTCGACGCCTATTGCGGTTGTATCGCAGGAGCCGCAACTCTCAGCGAACTGGAAGCTCTTCTGAAAACTGTTGGATTCGAAAGCGTCAGAATCGAGATTAAACCAGAAAGTCGCAATTTCATCAAAGACTGGTTTAAAGGCGCAGAAGACTTTGTTTGTTCTGCAAATATCATGGCCGTCAAACCCTGAAATCAAGCTGGAGTTTTTCTTATTGCCAGACACTTTTGTGTGTAGCAATATATGATGCGCTTAAAACGAAAATTGCCTTAACCGTCTGCACATCCTATCAATAGTCTGTTAAGCACCTGGAGGTTTTGAAAAATGACCGAAGATATGAAACCCAGCATTGGCTTTTTTGAAAAATATCTTACCCTGTGGGTAGTTCTATGCATGGCTGTGGGCATTGCCATTGGCAAATATCTGGCGTTCATACCCAGGTTTCTTAGTACACTCGAATATGCCAATGTTTCGGTGCCGATTGCGGTTTTGATCTGGGTAATGATTTATCCGATGATGATGAAGGTTGATTTTCAGAGTGTTAAAGATATCGGCAAAAACCCGAAAGGGTTGTTTGTTACCTGGGTCACTAACTGGCTGATCAAGCCTTTTACCATGTATGGCATTGCCGCATTCTTTTTCTACGTTGTGTTTAAGTCGATTATCCCTGAGAATCTTGCCAAGGACTATCTGGCCGGCGCTGTACTTCTGGGTGCCGCACCATGCACAGCCATGGTGTTTGTCTGGTGCTATCTTACTAATGGCAACGCGGCATACACGGTCGTTCAGGTTGCTACGAATGATCTTATAATTCTCATCGCCTTTACCCCCATAGTCGCGTTTCTTCTGGGGGTAACCGGCATATCTGTTCCCTGGATGACTCTTTTTCTGTCGGTTGTGCTGTTTGTAGTAATTCCGCTCGTTTTTGGGGTTGTTACCCGCATGCATGTTATAAAGCAGCACGGCCTCGCTTACCTCAACGACACCTTTTTGCCCAAATTCAATAACATTACCATCGCCGGACTGCTGCTGACGCTGGTAATCATTTTTTCATTTCAGGGCGACGTCATTATCAATAACCCGCTTCACATACTGTTGATAGCAATTCCCCTGACCATTCAGACGTTTTTGATTTTCTTCATCGCCTATTTGGCCTGCAAATGGCTGAAACTCCCGCATAATGTGGCGGCCCCCGCGGGCATGATCGGCGCTTCAAACTTTTTCGAATTGTCGGTCGCCGTTGCTATTGCTCTGTTCGGCCCCACATCGCCAGTCGCCCTGGCCACAATCGTCGGCGTGCTTGTTGAAGTTCCTGTTATGCTGATGCTGGTCAAAATTGCCAACAATACCACCCACTGGTTTCCCGCCGAAGCCTTCGGCAACGCAAAATGAGAGAAAATGCCAGTACCGGGGGTTAATCCCTGATGCGGCAAGCAGTGGCTTGAAGCAGCAAAATGTCGCGGCCGGGTATTGACTTTGCAGGCTAGCTGAAGCAGAATCTCAAAGTCTGAAAATTCCGATTATAAGGGGTTTTCTGCATGCGATAGCCCGCCAGGAATGCTGAGACAATGAAGAAGATACTGCTGATCATCATGACTTTTCCGGCTTCTGTTAAGAAGCTGTTCATGGCGCAGATGCTTCTCGGCCTCGGAACAGGCGTGTTTTCGGTGCTGCTGAATCTTTACCTGCGGGAAATCGGCTACACGGAAGAGATAATCGGCCGGCTGCTGGCTGCCCAGTCGCTGTGTGCCGCGCTGATGTCGATCCCCATGGGCTGGCTTGCTGACCGGGCTTCGCGACGCACCACTTATCTGCTGGGCGTTGCCCTGCTCGGCTGCGGCTTTTCGGTGATCGGCCTGACCCGCAGCCTGAATACGCTTTTTGCCGCGGTTTTTCTGGCTGGGAGTGGCAGCGGCGCCATGATGGTTTCGGTAATACCATACCTCCAGGAAAACGGCCGGCAACGGCAACGCAAGTATATTTTCAGTGCCAATGTCACCCTGATGTGGACCACCAGCATATTTGCCGGGTTCATCGCCGGCTGGCTGCCGAAATTTTTCAAAATGGTCAGCCCAGGCCAGACTTTTATCGAGGCTGATCGCTTGCAGTAATCGCTGT
>DAOPYA010000080.1:0-19408 GCA_035352635.1 Candidatus Rifleibacterium sp. | reverse complement strand
CGACGCGGGCGAACAGAGCCTGAGAGCTCGCGCCCATGCCGAAGGTCAGCATGATGGTAGTGATTTCCATGTAGTCGTGAACGGCGAAGATGCTGTCTTTGAAGACAGTATCCTTAACACTCATGATCCAGTTCAGGATTTTCCACCAGATGGAAATATCGAGCAGGCCAAGGCCTACTACGACAAAACCCATGACCGCGCCACTGCGAAAAGCAACCTGCAAACCCTGATTAAGGGACTTGGCGGCAGCTGCCGCTGTGCGATTTGATGCATTGGTAGCGGTTTTCATGCCCAAAAAGCCTGAAAGACCCGAAAAGAAACCGCCAGTCAGGAAGGCGAAGGGAGTCCAGGGGCTTTGAACGTGGAGAACAAATGAAAGAAAGGCAAAAAAAGCAAAAGCTACTACGAAGAAAAGGCCAACAACCTTATACTGAGACCAGAGATACGACATCGCGCCTTCTTTTACGTATTCTGCAATCTCGCGAGATTTTTCGCTGCCCGGGTCGGCCTGCATCATGGCACTGTAAAAATACCATGCAAAAACAAGCGCAATCAACGAGCCTATTGGAGCAAGCCAGAAAAACATTTGTGCGTCCACAAAGACCTCCTTCAGAAATCTTCAACCCAGAATGCCTTATTCGTCTAACTATTGATCAGCCTGAAACCCTTGATTCTATGAGATTGCCTTGTCAATACCTGTCTCACAAAGCTTTCTCAAGTTCACCAAACGTTGCATGTTTCTCAATAAGCACCCAATATATCACGAAATCTGCAGTTGTCAATCTCTCTGCTGCATTGTTTTGCGCTTGCAGCAAAGACTCAATGAGATTGTTGAAGAAATAATAAAATGATACAATCCAGAAAATATGAATGAATCACATTGCTTCGATGATGAGCCGCCGCAACAAATTGTAGTGCTGGCTCGTACTGGCTTGTTCCTTGCGGTCCTTATGGCGATTCAGCTGGTTGGGTTGCCGAATCTGCTCACAGGCATTCTGGTTAACGCCATTTTGATCTTCGTTTTATTGATGTCTGGCCTGAGACATGCGCTTTTCCTGGGGTTGCTCAGTCCAATCGGCGGCATTATTTCAGGCCATCTTCCGGCCCCGCTTTACCCGGTTCTGCCCGTAATTATCTGCGGAAACTTTGTGTTTGTGGCTGCCTGCCAGTTAATGACCCGCCTTGGAGCAGCACTGCCTGTTCGCTGTCTGCTGCCGGCGTTTTTAAAAGCCTTGATTATCGGGCTCGCCGGTTATCTCGTTGTAAAAATGGTCGGCGCGACCAACCAGGCGAACTGGCTGCTGCTGCCGGTGCTGGGTATTCAGTTTTTTACGGCCTTCGGCGGCCTGCTGGCCGGGGAGCGATTTTTTCAGGTGCTGCTGCGTGCCAGAGGCAAGGTTTCCTGACTGCCGGCATTTCTTTCCAGGTCAGTAATTATCTCTTGACCAAGATTAATGATCTCAGGGTCGCTTTCTTCGCGCAACATTGTGGTTAAAAGCTCCCGGCAACTGGCATCCCCGACTTTGCCAATGGCACGCAGTGCCTGGTAACGCTCTGAAGCCTCCTGGCTCTCGAGCATCTGAGTCAGACGCCGAAAAATATTTTCGATAATCGCCAGGGTTACCTTACCCGACTGCTCGCAGTAACCGGGAAAAAGCCGTCGGAACTTGCGTGAATTGGCAAGAAAGTAGATTGCGTAGGCCGCTGATGCTCTTTTGCCACTGCTATCAGACTTGAGAAGGTCATAAAGATGGCTGAGGGTCTGCTGGTCATCGGCTAACCACAAGCCTAGAAGCGCGTTGGCACAGACTCGCGGTGCCGCATCATCAAGATGTTTTTTCAGTTGCTCGCGTTTATTGGCAAAATCGAGCGGGATAAATGCCTCTATAGCGTTGGCTCGAACCCGGTCGTCAGAATCGTTTGCGAACCGGTTAAAAAAATCAACGAGTTTCTGGTCGCGAGCCAGCCCCAAAATACTTATTGCCAGTGACCTGATCTCATGGTCTTCGGTCGAACTTGCCAGTTCGCTGAGATATTCGATTACCTTGGCATCGTGATTGAACATAAATGGGGAAAGCGCGCTGATCGCCTCATGACGCCACTCACATTGCGGGTTTTCAATATATTGCCTGAGAAAATTGAAGCCCTCAATTGATAATGTGAGGCCAAAAGCCTGAAAAACCAGAAGCATACTTCGTTCTGATGCGTTTTTTATGCGCTCGCTGAAATAAGAAAGATTGGCAAAGCCATTAATCATGAAGAAATCGCTGCTGTCAGCTATGGCCTCGTTATCATTGCGCATTGGCTTGAACGAAAGATAGTCGCGGGCCATCGTCGCAAATGCCTGGTCAGCGACCGGCAAAAATGAACTGCTGTGACTCGAAAACCCCGCTGCTTTTCGCGCTGCCGCCAATCTTGGCCCGATTGCAGCGAAATCTGATCTCGACCTGGCGCCGATGTGCCCGATGACGATCTCGCCACAACTCAGACCCGAACGCATGTAAATTTCTTCTATACCAAGACGTGCCGCTTTAAGATTGAAAATGTTGAGGTTATTGCGGGCAGTTAGCGCGGCAAACCCGGCCCGAAGCGCCCCAGGCCAAGAATCCTGGCGATTGATCGGAAAAATGGCAGTGATAAAGCCGTCGCCAAGTTTGTCGATCAGGCCATTGGCTCCGGCTATGATCTCAGTGGTCTCGGCGAAAAAATTGTTCAGGGTATCAACTGCTTCAGATGGTGAATTTCGTTCGACAAAGTTGTTGAATCGGTATAGCTCTATATGCAAGACTGCGGCTTCTACAAGTTTGCCCGAAAAATTGCGACCCGCCAGTTCAGGGTTGTTCTCAAAAATCTGGCGGGTTATAAAATTGCTGGTGGTCTCACGGTTCTTTAACAGAGATGATAAGCGGTTGAACGAACTGGCCAGCTCGCCGAAATCGTCGGTTGAACCGATGGCCGCCTTGTAGCTGTAGTCTCCATTGCTTATCGATTCAATAGACTTCAGAATGGTGTTCAATGGGTTAAGCAGGGTCGCAGAAATGCCGTAAGCAATGAGAATGCCGATGATTATCAGCACCATTCCAAGTGACAGGTTATAAAAAAGCAGGCTGCGAATATGATTATACTCATCAAGAATGGTAAAACCTGCCCTGATAAGCCCGTAGCGCTTTCCGCCAATGACGATCGGCACTGAAAGATCGTAGACCGGCCCTTCTTTGCTTCTGGCACGTCTGACCGTCATATCCTCTGAAAACAGGGCGCTCCGCGACCAGGCATCAGTGAAATACTTGCCGTGCGTCTGGGGTTGTGTGCTCGAAATGATGCGCCCCTGATTATCGAGAATCATGCAATAATCGATTTTATCAAGCTTGACGAACTCTTTGAGAGCGTAGTCAATGCCCTGAAAATTGCCCCTCACAATGTCTTCGCCCATCGACAGGGCAATCATTCGACCAAGAAGACGGCCGCTTTCCTGAGCCTGACCAAGACTGCTCTCTTTGATCTGCATCGTCACCAGATAGACTGAAATCAGCATGATAAAAACAATCAGCAGCGTGAAAACTATGGCGATTTTTTGTCTGAAACCGCTGGAAAAACTGTGGGCTGTCTGCTTCAATTGCTGTTCAGAGATCACTCAGATACTCCTTGTCGAGCATGTCAAAGAGGCTTTCATCAGGCTGTCTGGTAGTGTACATCCCGACAAAGGGCTCTGATTTATCTACCTGAGCGCCAAATTTTATGAAATTGCCCACAACCGTCTGCTCATAAGGGTTTCGGGCTTGACTGTTAACAACATATACGCCGCCGGGCAGAACATGGCTCTCATGAATGACTCTGCACTTTTTTTTAACTTCTTCAGGCTGCTCACCAAAAAAATTACTGGTCAGAACAATGCAGTCATATTGATCATTCTGCAACCCCAACAAGGAATCACTGTAATTCTCAGTGAATAATTCCTGTTTGAAAAACTCGCCATGTTCAATGCCACGCTTTTTAAGTTCTTTCAACGGCACCAGATACCCGGGAAGTTTGTCGCTGATCTGGTAGGCAAGCCGGTAGCCACGCATGTCTTCGAGGTTGCGTGCCGCGTCGGTGCTTTTTACAATAAAAAGACTCTTTTTAGGCGGATCAAAAAATCTTTCAAGAACCGCCTTGATTGGGTACTTTCGCCGCAGATTTAAAAAGTTCATAATGTTCAGGCTGCCAAAATCAGCTTGCCCACGGCTAAGTTTGTTCGCCAGTTCCTGCTCGTTCATTGAAACATCGATCTTCGCGGTTTTGCCGGTTTTTTCAACGATGCGGTCGAGGTTCGGTTGCATCAGATCAATGAACTGCACCAGATCGCCTCGGGGCAGAGTGAAGGTGAAGATGATTTCCCGGCGGCTTGCAGCGTCGTTCGTTGTGGCGTAGGGTGCCTGCGCTGCAATGCTCGCAAAAACCTCAGGAAGATCAGCAGAACTGCCAGTGTACTCTACGAAGCTTTTCCAGAGAATTCCAGACGCCAAAACAATGCCGGCAATCAGCAGGAAAGTTACGCCGACAAAAATTGAAGTCTTATCTGGAGCTTTTCTGTCGCCCATTTTAATAACCCATTACAACATTCTTTCTGTGAATCTATCACATAACCGGCTAAATGTACAAACTTTCTCATATAAAAATATCTGCAAAAAACCTGAACATTGGGTTTTTCTGTTATGATTGATATAACTCTATCGATTCTGATGCTTTAATGCGGGGTGAAAATTATGATTACCGCTAACCGAAGAGGCGTAATCGGCTTTATGTTGACCATGGCAGTTGGCATAGCTCTTGGGGCTGCAACCCTGGTTGTAACCAATGAAATCGTACGCGACAAAACCAAAGATAAGAATCCTGTTGCCATTACAGGCAACCCAAACCCTGCTCCGACTGTCAATGTCGAAAAGGCGTTCGAAGACTATCAAAAGGCATATCGTGAATACCAGCAGGCCGCCGGCCTCGGGCGTGCTGACATAAAAAAATACAGTGATGCTTACAAAGAAGCAAAACGTAACCTTGAAATCGCCATTATGCGTAATACCCCCGGCACCAGCGAGATGAACCTTCCGGTTCTAGGTGGCAAAAACCCCTCCGCAACTTCCTCGACGTCAGGCCAATCCAACAACGGTTCTGCTAACCCATTCGGCGTTGATACAGTCGTAATTGGCAACTCTGCCTCTTCTGATTCCTCAGCGGGTTTGTCTGACTCTTCCGCCCCAGCCGCTTCAACAGGCTTCACCGGGGAAGTTTCAGGCATGAACTACTATAAGGTTAAATCCGGTGACTCACTTGCAAAAATCTGTGAGCAATTCTATGGCGCATCTGGTATGTGGCAGCATATTCTCAAATATCAGATTCCAAGCATCGCCGCTACTCCCAATTTGATTTTCCCGGGTCAGCTGATAGCCCTGCCAAGAGGCATCAAGCCAGCAAACCCGACCGCAACTGTTACAAAACCCTCAACTACGACCCCGAGCACTCAGACCACCCCCAGCACCGGCAAATATACCACCGCCCCGGCAGGCAACGAATCATGGCAAGAATCTTTTCAAAAAGATTACCTCGTTTCTGACCGAACCCTCACCGACTCAAAGTCAATGACGGTCGCAGGTATCCAGAAATTTCTTGAAGCGCGGGGTTCAGTCCTGGCCAAACCTTACAATGGCTCAACACCGGCCCAGATGATCTACAACGCCTGCCAGAAATACGGCATAAGCCCCAAGGTTCTTCTCACCAGGCTCCAGTGCGAACAAGGCCTTATCAGCAAAAAAACCGCCTCCCAGAAAGAACTCGACTGGGCGGTCGGGGTCGGCTGCTACGACTCTGGCAACTGGAACCAGAAATTCAAAGGCTTTGACAAGCAGATCGAATATTGCGCTCAGACCTATCGAAGGCACTACGACGACGCCAAAGCCAAACTCGACCGTGGCGAAAAGATCAGCATGACCATCGATGGCAAGCAGATTAACGTTAAAAATGCCGCCAGCTACTCTTTCTACAAATACTGCCCCCATATTCAGGGCAACAAATTATTCTTTGACGTCTGGCGCGGTTATCGCAGCAAATTTTAATCAGCCAGCTGTTTAAACAGCGCATCCACCCTTCTGGTTCCTTCCTGCAGGGTTGGCGCATTCTCTGAACTGAGCAGCAGCATGGCCTGCCCCTGGTTGATTGCCCAGGCGGTCAGGGTTTCGCCCGCTGCCCTTTTCAAGGCCGTTTCGTCAACGTCGCCCGGCCGCATGTCATAAAAGTTAAGTATTCTGCACATCCGGCCGCTGCCCGGCATTTCTGTGCTTTCTATGGGCGGCAGACCAGCTGCTTTTCGCCAGTCCGGGTGGTATTCGGGTCGGTTAAAACCGCAGTTCAGAGCCAGAAGAATCGGCCCTCGACCGCTTACAGCAAAGCTGAATCGCAATGGCAAGCCCTTGACCGCGAGCAGTTCAGCAAAATGCCCGCAGATGCCTGTGATTTGCTGCAGAAGATTCTCCGGGACCTTTGCCGGAAAAGCCCGCCATGCCTGACGCAATCGCATTGATTTATCCAGCCCGAACTGGGCTATCAGTCTGATGCTGCCGTTTAACCAGGTGATCTCGACCCGGGCTTTTGGTATAATAAACTCCTCAAGCAGCACCGAACCGGCTTGCTGGCTGTTGATAAGCTCGAAGAATTCTGGAAGCTCGCGAAAAGCTTTCAGAACAAAAGATGCTGCGCCATCAGCCATATTGACAGCGCTTTTCATTGCCATCGGAAATTGGTTCTGCCTGACAGCCCAGGCGCTGAGCCTGGCAAATTGATCGGCAGCAAAAAAAGCCGGTGTCAAAAATTTGCCGGCCTGACAGAATTCCCTTAATTTGAGGCGATTGTTGAGCAACCCGAACTGAGGGTTGGCAACTAAGCCTTCAGGCCAGTCGCCGGCATAAGCCGGGTGATCACAGAAAAAACTGTGTTGACCGTCAACCTGATAAAGACTGGCAACTGGGCTATGATATTCGGCGTTCATCGAATGTACCTATCGGCTGAAAAGCGCCGGTTGTACACCAATTATTCGCGCATCTGTTCTTCGAGTTCTTTTAGTCGAGCCCGGGCCACCCGATCATCTGGTTGAACATTCAAAGTGCGATTTAACCGGTCAATTTCGGTGCGGCTGTAACGAATCAGTCTTTTTAGCACGTCGATATCACGTGTGATGGTGCGGTCATCGTTCGGCAACTGATTGGCTCGTTCCCAGTCGTTGAAGGCTTTGCGATATTTGCTCTTCTCGAAAAAAATCTGGCCGCTCAGTTTAAAAATGCTGAAGTTGCTCGGGTCGTAGATACGGGCACGGTCAAGACGACGCAGAGCCTCTTCGTAGCTGCCCTGATAATAATCGGTGGTCGCTGACTCGATATATTGCTTGGCCCGGGTTTCGTTGACGTGTTTATCACGCTCGGCAATGCGCTCGATTTCAACTTTAGAGATCTCAACACTTAGGGATGCCGGTTCTGGCTCTAAAAAGTCGGTTCTGATACCCAAGCTCGAAAGATTCTGGCGCAGCGTGCCAAAGTCGATGCTGGTAGCCGATGGAATGTAGGCAAAATATCGTGCCAGGGCAAGAACCAGCACGACAATTACCAGTATCTTAAGTTTTGGCTTAAGATTCTTCATCGTGGGCACCAGGCCTCCTGAAGATTGATACCACGCTCAGAAAGATAAGCGAACCACCGACTGCGAATCGGTTCGCCAGCGCGGCTGAAGCCACCTCGTTTGAAACAATCGTAGTTGTAGCCAAGCAAAGCCAGATCGCGTTTGATCTCAGGCGTACCGTTTTGAAAACCATAATTCAATTGAGTTTCAAAACAGCTGTGCACTGGCCAACACTTCCATGTCTTCAGTATATCTGAGTTAGCAGACATTGACAAGGGGGAAAGCATGATCTGCCACAGCGCCTGGGCCTTCAGCAGTGCGATTCTCGCCTGCAAATCAGGCGAAATGCCCTGCTTGTTCTGTTGCTGCCAGGTGTAGCCCCAGTGAAGAGTCTCAAGGGGGGTGGCGTGGGGTTCTGGATACCAGCCACGCCTTAGATGATGCAACAACTCGACCGGAGTCAGGCCTGAAAGTTCTGACCATGTTGCCGGTTGCGAATCGGCGCGTGAAAGCTTGACCGCCGCCTTCAACTCAGTCAGGTCTTTGCCCGGCAGTTCGACTGTAAGGGTGCCGATAGCTGATGCCAGGTCATCAACCAGTGCATCTGAATATTCTTTAGAGCGCTGGTTCAAAGTGCGTGCCGCCGCCAGCGAAAAATAATAGAGCGCGTCATAGTGCAATTTATGATCGGGCCAGGTAGTCATGAATCTGGTAAAGGTCTCACTGGCTTCTTGCCAACGGCCAAGGTCAAAAGCCCGGCGCCCATCATTGAAAACTTCGAGCGGAGTCAGCGCCTGCAGAATATTGCAGCAGAAGATCAGAGCCAGCAGAAATAAAAACCCGAGCAATTTTCTCATTTTCAGCCTCTTCTCTGTCTGAATCCGTGTCAAGTCTGCTTAATCATTAATCGTAAATTTTATAAAGCAAAATTGATGCCAATAACATTACAGGCAAACTGGTTGCCTTCTATTAACTGTTATCGGCAAGACAAAATCCTGTGATTAGTAATTTTCGAGGGTACCCTTTTCTGATTGGCTGTGCAAAAAAACACACAAAACAACTCTAAAATATGAGTGCGAAAAACACACGGGTTGAAAATGCGTGTTTTTCGCACGTGGGTATTCAGTCTCTTTTCAGATAACTGCTAGAAGTGCTCGCTTTAATAAAACTCCGGCCATCTGTTTGCGGTAGCTTTTTGACGATCTGATATCGCTTATCGGTCTGGCAGTCTCACAGGCTAAGCTGGCCGCCTGGGCCAAAATCTCGGGAGTAAGTTTGCCGCTGTTTTTTTCGAGAAGCTCTTCAGCTGTTTTGCAGCGTAATACAGTTGGGGCAACCGAACCGATGGCGATGCGATAACGAACCTGACCGTCGTTGAAGACACTTAAGGCCATGTTAATTTTCGAAATTGCGTGCGCCCGCCGTTCGCCGAGCTTGATAAATTCGCCTCGCGTTTTGCGTAACGGCAGGGAAAACCCTTCTATTAACTCGCCAGGCTTGCTTGCAGTGCGACCAGGGCCGGTAAAAAATTCATCTATGGCGATGCTGCGTCTGCCTGATGGGCCGACCAGCATTACTGCTGCTTCCAGGGAATAGAGCGCCGGAATCGTGTCGCCGGCCGGTGATGCGTTAGCGATGTTGCCGCCGAGGGTCGCCGCATTGCGAATCTGGGCTGCACCTACTGAAGATGCCGCTTTTGCCAGGGCCGGAAAAAATTCCCTGACCGCCTGGTGCGTGGCAACTGCGCTCATAGTGCAGCCGCTGCCGATGATCATTCGCTCTTTTTCGACGCTGATGCAGCGCCATGGCAGAGCACTCAGATCGACAAGTGCTCTGGCACCCGGAAACATGCCATTGCGAAGTTTGACAATCATATCTGTGCCGCCGGCAATCGCCAGGTGATCAGGCTGAGTCAGCAATTCACATGCTTCTTCGACGCTCGTCGGTTTATAAAACTTGATATTAATCACTTGCCCAATCTCCTGTTCTCGGCTGCCTTACTGACTGCGGCTTCGATTTTGCGGTAGCCGGTGCAGCGGCAGATGTTGCCAGAAAGCGCCTGCTTGATCTGCTGTGGTGTCGGATTAACATTGTTTTTGAGAAGGTGGTAGCTGGTCATGGTCATGCCTGGTATGCAAAACCCGCACTGCACTGCCCCTTCGCTGACGAAGGCATTTTGAACCGCCTGCATCACTGCATCCTTTTCGAGCCCTTCGATAGTGACGACCCGGTCGTTTTCATGCAACGATGCTGCCAGTTTCAGGCAACTGTTGACCGGTTCGCCGTTCAACAGTATGGTGCATGCACCACATTCGCCTTTGCCACAGCCTTCTTTGGCAGCGGTCAGCCGAAAATTGCGCCGTATCAGTTCAAGAACTGTCATGGTCGAAGAAACTTCAGCTTCAACCCGCTTGTCGTTCAAAATAAAAACTGCTTTTACAGTCGTTTCCATATTTTGTGTGCTCCTGTTAGCTTTCTTGTCAGTCTTTCTGGTTGCTGAAAGCGGCAATGCCATTCGGGTCTTTGGCTGCCTCGTTACACGCATCCAGGCTTTTTTCAAGCAGGCCGGCCCCGTGAGTGGCGTCGGCCGGGTAGGTGGCCGCGCCAATCAACATGCTGACATTGTCTTTATTAATAAAATCATGCTTTTCGTTCTGTTTGGCAAATGATTTTTGCACACGCTGCGCTACTATACCGGCAACCTGAACACCGGTTTCGGTCAGAATGGCAATAAATTCATGGTCGGCCTGCCCGCAGAACATCAGGTCGAGGCGGCGCAGCGACTGTTTAAGAGCCTGAGCGGCGTTTCGGTCGAGAATCTGCTTTTGACTGCCGTCTAAGGCCTCGTATCCTTTTATTCTTATGGTCAGCAGGCTCATTTCCTGCTTGTAACGCTCAGAACGTTCAACTTCGGTTTCAAAAGAATCGGCGAAGCATGAATGCAACAACAGCCCGGTATTTTTGTCTTTGTAGCGGGTGTCGCCCCCTTCGTTGCGGGCATTCTCAACCAATGCCAGCAAGGTTTCAAGAAAGAGGGCGATACTTGGAAGCGAGAGCGGCGGCAATCGGTGCTGCTCGCGGTTCGAAAAAACGCAGACTGCCGGTGCGCCTGTGCCTGGCTGCAAGGGCAGGGCAGTCATTTCAAGCCTGGTGACCGCTGATTTGAAACTCAGCTTTTTGCCTGATAGTTTGCCAATTTCTTCTTCACCAAGATTGCCAGAATACTTGATCAACAGAGCATCACCCCTGATAAAGAACCGACTGCCGGCAAGAGCCGGCGGCATTTCACCGCTGGCGGCCAGCTGGCGACTCTGATTGCCTTCAATCAGGTAGAGAGCAACTGTTTCTGAGCCTGAGATTGCATGAAGTTTGTTGATCGTCTGATTAAGCAGGGTTTCGTCGATTTGTGTCGCATTTCTCAGAACTGCACGCAGTTCGTTCAGGTTGCGTGACCGTTTGCGGGCGTGCCGGCGCTGCGATTTGGCCGGGTGGTTGCCCCCGCCGCCAAGAATGCTCTCGCGAAACAACAGCACCGTGTTGATTATGACGAGAATCAACAGCAGATTCGGAAACCTGAGGTTGACGTCCCAGACGGGCTTGCGGTTCCAGATGCCGATCAGAAGTACCCCAACAATTGCCAGATTGGCAAAAAGATAGGCGTTGAGATTAGTTTTTCCTGTATCTTTCAACTTCATTCCTGTTCCGGGGTGGGCAAAATACTTTGGCCCGGCCCCAATTTCAGTTGGAGTCTTGACGAAGATTGCTCTGCTGTACTATGCTTCGACGACAGGTATTATACACTTGCATCACAAAGGGTGCAACAATTGCAAGAGGCTGAAATCTTCAGATGAATAACAGTAGAACCCGCGGCGAGCCTTTTGAAAACTTTCTGGCAGCAGTTCAGCCCGAAACCTGCCAGAACCTTAGCGGTTGCGGCGGTGTTCTCGGGGCAATATGCCTGGCTGCTATTGCCCGGCATGCCGGTGTCAGCTTGCTGCTCACTGCTTCAACCGAACGCGCCCGCGACCTGGCCCGCCAGGTATCTGTCTGGATGGGCCCGGCAGCGCATCGACTCGTCTGCATGCTGCCAGAACGTGAGTCTATTTATGACCAGACCGCCGCCGACCCTGAAGTAATGGCGTCACGTCTCGCGGCCATGGGTATTGAAGCTCGTGGCGGTGGCCTGGTAATCGCACCGGTCTCAGTGGCTCTTGAACGTTTTTTTCGACCCGATCATTGGCTGCAGGCATGCTTTGAGATTCGTGCCGGCATGGATATCCGTCGAGAAGACCTTATTAACAGGCTCGTTAAATCAGGTTACCGCCGCTGCAGCGTTGTCGAAGAAAAATCGACCTTCGCTGTACGCGGCAGTCTGCTCGATATTTTCACGCCCGACAGCGAGTTTCCCAGTCGCCTTGATTTTTTTGGGGCTGAACTTGAATCGATCAAACTTTTTTCGCCAGCCAACCAGCGCTCTTTCGACAAACGCGATGTGCTGCGCATTATTCCGGTTAACGAATACCTGGCTGATGAAGCAGAACTGGCCGACCTCGCCTCAAGAATCGCCGGCGAAGTGAAGAACATCGATGAACGTCGGGCCAGCCTGCTTGACCGCCGCCTTGAACATTTTTTTCTTAACCCTGATTCGCGTGATTATAAAGAATTAAAGCCATTCGTCGAAAAAGGGCATGGCTTCCTCTGGGAATACTGGCAGAACTGCCGTATCTTTATTGATGAAAGCGACCAGTCGCTCACCGCTGCCACTGAATTGTTTGCTGCCTGGGAAGCTCAATACCGCCAGCTCTCTGACTTGACGCCTTTACAGCCCCCGCAATCTTACTATCACCCGCCCCTGACCGTTGCCGAGGCAATTACCAGCCGTGGTTTCACAAGATTCAGCAGGTTCGGTGATCCTGATGCCACTGCTTTCTCGGGAATCGAAGTTCAGCCCCCACCAACTGACCCCTCGCGTGAAACCCTGTTAAAAGAACTGCGGCAAACCACCGATGCCGGTTGGGCAGTTGCCATCGTTATCAATGACGAGAACCGCTTGAACAACCTGCGCGGCCTGCTGGGTGAGCGCAACGTCAGAATTCATTCATCGGCGCAACCCTTTGGCATCAAGGCCGGTTCAGTTTTGTTTCTCAAAGGTTATGCCCGCCGCGGCTTTAAAGACAGCAAACGCCGCATCTCGATCCTTTCTGAAGAAGATATTTATCTCGGCCCAGCACGCGAAACCACGACCCGCCGCCATGCTACCCAGCAAAATATCTTTAATCTGCAGCAGATGGTGCCAGGCGATATCGTAGTGCATGCCGACCACGGTGTTGCTGAGTTTAGAGGCATTCAAACCATGACTGCCGGCGGAAATACCCGTGAATACGTTCTTCTGCAGTATGCCGGCACTGACAAACTCTATGTGCCAACAGATCAGGTTCACAAAGTCACCCGCTATCTCGGCGCCGAAGGTTATGTGCCGAAAATTCACAGCCTCAACTCGAAAGCCTGGGCCGGCGAAAAGAGCCGGGCCGGAAAAAATGTTGAACTGATTGCCCGTGAACTTCTCGAACTCTACGCAAAGCGTCATTCCAGCCCGGGTTTTGCCTTCAACGATGATTGCGATATGCAGCGTCAGATGGAAGAACGCTTTCCGTTCACCGAAACCCCCGATCAAATGAAAGCAATCATTGAAACAAAAAAGGATATGCTGGCACCTGTACCCATGGATCGACTGGTCTGCGGTGATGTCGGCTACGGAAAAACTGAAGTGGCGATGCGGGCTGCTTTTAAAGCCGTCTGTTCGGGCAAGCAGGTCGCGGTTCTCTCGCCAACTACCATTCTGGCTTTTCAGCATTACCAGACCTTTATGAAGCGCTTTGACGGTTTTCCGGTCAGTGTCGATATGGTGAGCAGGCTTCGTAAACCCGCTGAACAGAAGGCTATTCTTAAAAAGGCCACCGCGGGAACCCTGGACATACTCATCGGCACCCACCGCCTTCTTTCCTCCGACATAAATTTCCGTGATCTTGGCCTGCTGATTATCGATGAAGAGCAACGTTTTGGGGTAAAACACAAAGAAAAGCTTAAACAGCTGAAAGCACACATTGATGTGTTAACCCTCACCGCGACACCGATTCCGCGCACCCTGCAGATGGCAATGTCGGGAATCAGGCAGATCAGTATCATCGACAC
Source organism: Candidatus Rifleibacterium sp. (assembly GCA_035352635.1). Lineage (GTDB taxonomy): Bacteria > Muiribacteriota > Ozemobacteria > Ozemobacterales > Ozemobacteraceae > Rifleibacterium. The sequence goes on along the minus strand of DAOPYA010000080.1, from coordinate 5,575 downwards.
ACCGCCTCAAGACCGCCGACCAGTGCAAACCTACGTGGCTCCATTTGATGCGGCCTGGGTAAAACGGGCTGTTATCGAAGAACTGAAGCGTGGCGGCCAGATTTATTACGTCTATAATCGCGTCGAAACCATTGATAAAAAAATGGCCTTTCTGCGAGAACTGGTGCCTGAAGCGCGAATTGCCGTCGCGCACGGTCAGATGAATGAAGAACAGGTTGAAAAGACGATGCTCGCCTTTGTGCAGCGCGAGTATGACGTGCTCATTGCTACTACCATCATTGAATCTGGTCTTGACATACCGAATGTTAATACCCTGATCGTCGATGAGGCTGAACGCCTCGGTTTGTCGCAGATGTATCAACTGCGCGGTCGGGTGGGTCGTTCAGCCCGCCAGGCCTGGGCTTACTTTTTTTATACGAAAAATCGCCGCCTGACCCGCGAAGCATCAGAGCGTCTTGAAACAATCGAAGAACATACCGCCCTTGGCTCAGGCTTTAAAATTGCCCTGCGCGACCTGCAGATACGCGGTGCCGGCAATATCCTGGGCGAGACGCAGAGCGGCCATATCGCAAGTATTGGCTTCTCACTGTACATGGAATTGCTCGAAGAGGCGGTGGCCAAGGCGAAAAGTGGTGAGGCTTACCACGAAAAAGTCGAGGCCGCTATTGAAATTCCAGTCACAGCCTACTTTCCGACTACTTATATCGCCGACGAAGAAACCCGTGTTGAACTTTATTCACGCCTGGCACGCTGCACCGACCCGGTTCTGCTGCACGAGATTCGTGAAGAATGCGAAGACCGCTTCGGCATGCTTCCGGCAGACTCTGAAGGATTATTCACGATCAGCCGCCTGCGGATTCTCGCCGCGCAGAATGGCGTCAAAAAAGTCTCAAGGGTTATCAATCATCTGCGGTTTGAATTCGCTGAAAACCGCCTGCCTGATATCGGGCGACTTTTTAAAAGCGGTGACGCCCTTCTCAGACAGATTTATTTCGAGCCAAAAGATCGAAATTCTGTTAATCTGAACATATTACAGGATACCAATGCAGCTGTGTTCGCGGATGCCGGAGCCTTTCTGGAACTGCTGGTGCAGCTGAAAGAGGAAGAAATTGCCGGGAGGCCCACCATGGAAGAGACTCTTCAGAAGTTTTTAAATCTGCTGCCCGAAAGCCTGCGCAAGGTAGTTGCGCGGCATAAACAACCGCTCGATTCTGCCACTGCTGATTACCTTGATGCCGATCTCGGGGCGTATCTGAAGAAGATAGTTGTCGAAAGCCGCAGCAACAGCTCAATTGATATTGAATTGATCGAACGGATGGTCAGGGTTTTCAAGAAATTGCTGCAGTCGTTTGCAAAGTTGCCCGAGGGGCATCAGGTGGTTGTCTCAGCGGCAATCAGATACTTTATCGATACTGACGATGCGCAAAGCGATTTTGCTGAACCTTTCGGCTTCGACGACGATCTGGCGGTGCTGAATGCCGCGCTGATCGCCATCGGTCGCGAAGATCTGCTGGTGATACGTCAGGGGCGATAATACCAGGTGTGGTGATTGTAACGGGTTGCCTGCCAGTTCATTTTTGCGTCGAAATAAACTTCGGTTTCGGGCGGCCTGATGTTGAAAATGTCGCAAGGATTGCGCCAGACCGAAGCGCCGAGCATGCCCCAGGCCAGCCCTGCTTTTTCGACGAGCCTTGGCAGGCAGTCGCTGAGGAGCGTCGCACCACCGAATAAACCGCCATTTTGCAGGCAGCAGCGGCAACCGGTTTTAACCAGCCTGGTGTTATAAAGATCGTAATTGCCGTCGGGCAGGCCGGCAGGAGCCACCGCATCAGATACTAGGATAATCTGGCTGCTTTCGTAGATATCGAAGATGAACCTGATAATTTCAGGGGCGATATGTTCGCAGTCACCGATCAGCTCAATATTGATCTTGCGATTGCTCAGCACATGGCTGAGAAGGTTCGGCTGGCGATGATGCAGGGCGGGCATGGCATTGAAAAGGTGGGTCACATGGCTCGCCCCTGCTGCAACTGCTTTTTCGGTGGTTTCCCAGTCAGCGTTTGAATGGCCCAGTGAAACAGTCACGCCAGTTTTGCTGACTTCAGAGATAAATTCAAGCGCTCCGGGTAATTCAGGGGCGACGGTGATGATTTTGATCAGCCCGTTGGCCGCTTTCTGCCATTTTGAAAACAGAGCCATCGATGGCTTGAGAAGGCAGTCTTCTGGGTGCGAACCGCGCTTGTCTGGCGCCAGAAAAGGCCCTTCGAGGTAGATGCCGTGCAGCAGCGGCAGGCATTTGCGTCGCTGCACCACCAGTGCGATGTCTTCAAGAGCCTGACAGCGCTGTTCTTCGGGGCAGGTTATAAGAGTCGGAAAAAGCCCGGTCAGACCATTGGCCAGAATCTGGTCGAGCATTGTTTCAATGCGATCCGGGTCTCCGAATGCGAAATCCCAGCCAAAGGCCCCGTGAAAATGAACGTCGATAATCCCCGGCAGTTTAAAACCGTCTATTACGGCGTCGGCACTCTGTTTGTCATGAGGGTGCACAAAATTTTTGCCGTGCAAACAGACTGGCTGATGCTTGCTTTCACTGAAAAATTCTCCCATTTTATCTACTCCATTTTTTGGTCTCTAATATTTCGGCGTTGTGATTATAATAAAAAATCGCCGGGATGCAAAGTGCAGGCCATAAAAATTTGCAGTTTTGTCGCCGCTGGCTTTGCAGTCAAACTTCCAGGTCTGCAAAATGCAGTTCGCGCTGGCTGAACCAGGCTAGGCGCTTAAACCCGCAGGCCTTGAGCAGTTCAACGGCTTCATTGAAACCCTCGCCGAGGTTGGCTGAACCATGTGAATCAGAGCCGATCGTGACGATTTCGCCGCCGAGTTGCCGGTAACGCTTTAAAATAACCGGATGCGGGTGAAACGACTCGAGCCCGTAGCGTTTTCCGGAAGTATTTATTTCGATGCCCTTGTGGTGTTCGATAAGCCAGATAAGCAGTTCATCGAGGGCTGGTTGCAATTCGTCTGGAATAAGGGTGCCACGTGTCAGGTTGTAACGCCTGATAATATCGAGGTGCCCGAAAATATCGAAATCTGAAAATGCTTTGACAGCCTTCAGCGACTCTTCAAGATAAATCTGCCAGCATTCATGAACGTTTTTGTGCTGCTCGTAAAACTCGCCGTAATAAAAGTCGAGTTCGAGTGCGCGATGCATTGAAGCAATAATAAAGTCAAAGTTGTGGCCGGCAATGAAAGAGCGACAGCGCTCGGCATGCGCTGCCTGAATGCCAAGTTCAACCCCGGCCATCAGCCTGACTTTTGTGTTCGTGCTGGCAAGCTGGCGTAAATTTGTCAGGTAGGTGGCTGGGTCGAAGATAGAGTCGCCAGGCACGAAGTCGGCATGGTCGGTAATCGTGAGAATATCAATCTGCTTTTGTTCGGCAGCGCTCAGAAGCTGTTCTGGGGTTTCGTGGCAATCTTGAGAATAATTGCTGTGACAGTGAAAATCAGTTTTTATCATTGGAAAACTTCTTTTGAAAAGGAGTGAGGGCCTGGGGTTCGCTGAGAGTGTCTATTTGTGGCTGCTGTTGCTCGTCAAGCAGTTCACCGGGTCTTTTGAAAGGCGAAGCAACAAAGTTACTGGTGAATTCGCCGCGGTTAGTGGTGATGTTAAACTTGAGCCAGCGAACCCACCAGTCGCGTTTAATCATGCCGATTACCACCCGTTTGCGTTCGACAACCCGCCAAACCCTGCCAGGCTTGATAGTCAGCGGAACCCGGTTCACAAACCAGTCTTCCCCGATGGCGTCTTTTTGGTGACCGCGCCAGGTGTTGGCTGTTACCCCGGTTATGACGAGGGGTTTCGCGTTGTCGTCGTTATAAACATCAAGACATTCACGGATACTGTAATGGTTGTAATATAGCCTGTGAACGTCAGCCCGGGCAATGACCCGCACTGGCAGATCGTAGCTCTGCGCTGCCGCAGCTGCCGTGCTGATCAGCAGAAGCAAAACCAGCAGGTGAGTTTTGTTGCGCAAAAATCGCCCGCTGGTTCGCAGATTAACGCTGGTTTCAGAGGCAGGTCGCCGTGAATTTGCAGACATCCGCTGGCTTTCCAGGCTCAGGGAGCCTTGATTTTGACTCCCAGTTCGCGGCCAAGTTCGCGACACTTTTCAAGGTCGTCTTTGCCTGGCGAAAACTGACATTTGAAACCTGGAAGGACTACTTCGATACCGGCTTCCTGAAGCCCGGCCTCAAGGCGTTTAACCGCTTCACCGCTCCAGCCGTAGGTTCCGAAGGTGGTGCCGATCTTGTTTTTAAAGCGCAGACCACGCAATTCTTCAAGATAAAGGGCCATGGGTGGCAGAATGCCGTTATTCAGGGTCGGGCAGCCAAGCACTACGGCCCGGGTAGTTAGAATATCGGTCATGACATCGGCCAGGTCAGAAGTGCCGGCGTTATACATGCGATAAGTTATGCCTTCGTCTTCAAGCCCTTCGGCCAGAGCGCGGGCCATCTTCTCACTGCCGCCCCAGATGGTATCGAAGATGATGACTGCGGTTTTTTCGGGGGTGCCGGTTGCCCATTTGAGATACTTTTCGACGATGGTGGTCGGATTTTGCCGCCAGCAGAGACCGTGCGCCGGGGCAATAATTTCGAGGGGCCAGCCAAGCTTGAGAAATTCGTCAATTTTCTTGAGAATCTGCTGAGAGTAAAGAGTGAGGATATTGGCGAAATATTTTTCTGCTTCGAACCACAGACCCTTCTGGTCAATCTGGTCGGCAAAGCGTTCGATGCTGGCGTAATGCTGACCAAAAGCATCAGAAGAGAACAGAATTTTTTCTTCGGGGCAGAAGGTAAACATCGTATCAGGCCAGTGCAGCATCTGGGCTTCGAAGAATTTCAGGGTTCTTTTGCCAATGTTGATGCTGTCGCCGGTTTTCACAACTTTGAGATTGCCTTCTGAACCTGGAAAATGCCGCGAAACCGAAAGCTTGCCACCCCGGCTGACATAGATTTCCAGGCCCGGGTTGCGTTCAAGCAGACGCGGCAGCGAACTTGAATGATCAGGTTCGGCATGGTTTATGACGAGTATGTCGAGTTCTTCTACCTTGCAGAATTGTTCAATGTGGCTGAACAGATCGTCGCACTGCGATAACCGCACCAGATCAATGAGAACCTTCTTTTCATCGTTGATAAAATAGGCGTTATAGCTGGTGCCGTGGCGAATCGAAAGTTCATGACCGTGAAAGTGTTCCTTGCTCCATTCAAGAGCGCCAACCCAGAAGATATCCTGGCAAATCTGCTGTTTCAATTTTCTGCCTCCTGCATGCTCACAATAATCTGGAGCAGCTTGTAAAATTCAATTTTCCGTTTAAATTTAAACATTATTTGCTCTGAAGTCAAATATATTGCACCGAAAATTGTATCATTTCGCGGCTATTCTTTGCTGAAGCAAATCTGGTAGTCTTGGCGGTATTTTTTTGCATGGCAAACGCTTACTTAACTCTCTCTAGATGATAGTTTCGGCAGGTCAGGCGATTGCATAAGCGACGCTTGTCGAGCACCCCATAGT
>DAOPYA010000079.1:0-20263 GCA_035352635.1 Candidatus Rifleibacterium sp. | reverse complement strand
ATTCAAGTTCTCTAACTTGAGATTCTTGTTCCAAAACATGATATTGTTCTAACAATTGACTATATTTCTGTTTCTCTAATTCTCTAGCTCTTTCGTATTCATCTATCATTTCCTTTAATTCAGCTCTGAATGATATTCAGGTTAAGATCAGTTCGGGCAAAAAGTATATTATGGCTTCGGAAAGCCCGGTCGACAACGCCCTGGCTATGCAGAACAAGGTCGAGATCAATGAAAATACCCAGTTTGTGCGTAATATCAACCACGTCAAAGACTGGTATAACAATGCAGACGGCGCCATGACCAGTATCGAAAGTGCTTTGCAAAGAATTCGCGAACTCTCGATTGAGGGTGCCAACGACACTCTCGTGCAAGAAGACCGCGATGCCATTGCCAAAGAAATAGATGAACTGATGCTGCACCTTATCGATATTGGCAATACCCAGGTCGCCGGTGAATACATTTTTGCTGGTCACGATGTTGATACAAAGCCATTTTCGACAGTTTCTGGCCTTACTCCTGGCTATAACAACGGGGTAGTGACTTATTCACTTGGTGAAGATCGAACTGGCATCAATAAAAACAGCCCGGTTGATGTGCTTTACTCTGGCGACAACAAAAGAATCAAGGCCGAGATCGAACGTGGAACCACTATTGAAAAGAGTATCGGCGGTCTTGAACTCTTCTTCGGGGGCAACCCGGTAACCGGCACCCCGACCTTTACCCGCACATTGCCACCTCTTGAGTCAAGTCTGCCGCTAACCGCTTTGAATTCGGGGCGCGGCGTTCAGGACGGTCAGATAATCATTACCGATCAGGCGGGTATCGATCATAAAATCGATTTGTCAACCGCCCACCGCATCGATGACGTAATCGGCATCATCAACGACACCGGTTCATTTGAAGCCGGCATCGAAGAAGTGCCCTCTGATACGGCGGTTTCGCTCGGCATCTATCGCAATGCGGGCTACACCAATCTTCTTGTCGGCCTGTCTGACCCGAAGATGTTGTCTGAATTCACAAATCTTACTGACCTGAACAATGGTCTGGGCCTTTCTGACGGCTATCTCAACATTAACACCAGAGATGGTCGCAATCATCGCGTTGATGTTTCTGGCGCCGGCACGGTCGCCGATGTTATCGCCCGCATCAATTCAGTCGAAGGTGGCTCTGCCCTCGAAGCCAAATTCGATATGATTCACAAGCGCCTTGAAGTTAAAGATCTTACCGGTGGCACCGGTGAGTTCTATATTACTTCAACCCGCACCCAGCTTTATGTTAAAGACCTCGAACCCCATACGGCCAAAGACCTTGGCCTGCTCAACAACGTCGGCGCAGGCAGCCAGATCATTTCGACCTATGACCCGGTTATTGATTCGCCGGCCACACCTCTGTCGCTTGCCAATGGTGGCAAGGGCATCGAAAAAGGCTATATGACAATTACTGGCCATGACGGTGTTGCGACGGTGCCTCCGGTTGATCTGACCGCGGTTTCGACGCCACAGGATGTTATCAATGCTATCAATGCTGCAACCGGTGGTCGCCAGACTGCCAGTTTCGACATGACCAGCGGCCGCATAATGATTGCCGACAACACAGTTGGGGCCGAATCATTCAGGGTTGAAGAATTCTTCGGAACCCAGGCGATCGCAATTCGCGATAACACTACCGTTTCGCGTAATCTCGGCCTTCTGAAGTCAACTCAAGGGAATACGGTTATCGGAGATTCGCTGGTATCAAGCGGCCCGCCCCTGACGGCTGCCAGTCTTCTGTCTGATATTGTGCCCCCCCCGGAAGCCGGATTTATGATTATCAAAGGCGCTGATGGTCAGCCGGTCGAAGTTGACCTGACCGGTGCGAACACTATTCAGGATGTTCTTGATAAAATCAATCTGACCGACAAGTTCACCGCAATCTGGAACCCGACTGACAGACGCTTTGAAGTGGCTGACCCAGGCGCTGTTGGTGCCAATTACGGTTTAACTATTGAAGAACGCAGCAATACAGGTCGAGACCTCGGTCTGGTCACTGGAACCAGCAATCAGGTGCCCGGTATTATCACCGGGGTGCCGATTCGTGTGGCCTCGCTGCCGACCAACGTCGGCTCAGTTGATCTTGACCCGATGGTCACCATGGAAACTGAACTGCAATCGTTGAATTCAACCCGCAGCTCTAACCCTGGCGTTAACCTTGGCTATATACGCATTACCGACAAGGCCGGCCACTTTGCCGCCATTGACCTGCGTGGCAGCCAGACGATCAGAGATGTGCTTAACCGCATCAATGATCCGGCGAATGGCATCTACGTCGAAGCACGACTTAACGCCGACGGCAATGGCCTTGAAATCATCGACAAAAACCATGGAGCGAGCGGCAAGCTTGAAGTGATAGATATCGACAGCACTTCTGCCGCTGATCTGGGTATTTCAGGGCGCTCTGTCGATAATAAGCTGACCGGCAGAGATGTTGACCCGGCTTTAACATTGAAAACACCTATCACCGCACTTCGCGATGGCAAAGTGCCGGTGGGCAAGGTTTACGTTCAGAGTGGCGATTTTTCGGGCGAAATCGATCTGAGCGGCGCCAGAACGGTTGGCGAGCTGATCAATAAGCTCTCGAATACCGACAGCAATTTTAACCTGCAAGCCTGGATATCTGATGACGGCAAGCGCCTGAATCTTACCAACACTGCCGGGGAAGCCTTCATCAAAGTTCGCGATGTATCGGGCAACGGTGTGGCCTCTTCGCTTGGCCTTGGCAATACGCCTTCGGTGTTTACCACCCTCATCGATCTGCGCGATAACCTGTTGCGAAATGATCCAAAGGCAATTTCCCAGGTCAGTATTGCCAAGATTGACGAAGACCTCACAAGAGTGCTCAATCTGCACGCCGAAGTCGGCAGCAAAACCAATCGGGTAAAGGCCGCCAAAGAAAAACAGGAAAATATAAATTTAAACCTAAAGGAAATGCTCTCATCTGTCGAAGATTTAGATATGTCAGAAGCTATTATAAGAATGACTGAACTCGAGACGGCTTACCAGGCTGCTCTTCAGACAGGCTCAAAAATTATGCAGATGTCTTTGTTGAATTTTCTTAGCTAAGTGAAGGAACGATGCATGGTATGAAGATTTCCACATCAAGGTTCGGAAAAATTGAGATTTGCAAAGACGAGATTATCAGCTTTGAAGAAGGTCTTCTTGGATTCGGAGACTACCATAAGTTTGTAATTCTCAATACCGAAGACGGTAGCCCGTTTCGCTGGTTGCAATGCGTTGACGACGGAAACCTCGCATTTGTAATCATTGAGCCATTGAATTTCATGTTTGAATATGACGTTGAAATCTCTGACTCAGACCAGACTTTTGTTGGCCTGGAACGGGCTGAAGACGTGGTTCTCTATGTTATCGTCTCAATTCCGGCCAATCCGAGCGACATGACCGCCAATCTTCAAGGCCCGGTAGTTATCAATGCAGCCAACCACAAGGGGCGGCAGATCATTTCAAGTAACAGCCGCCACTCGGTCAAGGTGCGCATTCTCGACGAAATGGAGAAAAGGGCGGCCAAGCTCAAAGAAGTTAATGACTCTCTCAACCCCGATAACAAGGAGGGTGAGAGCTGATGCTGGTACTGACACGCAAAATTAACGAAAAGATCATTATTGGTGATGATGTTGAAATAGTTCTCGTGGATATCGGCAAAGATCAGGTGAAAATCGGTATCAATGCCCCCAGATCGGTAAAAGTTCACCGCTGGGAAGTTTATGAAGAAATCCAGAAGGAAAACCGCGAAGCCGCGAAGATAACGTCTCTCGACCCGCTCAAGAGTCTTCCTGCGGATATTCTTAATAAATTCGGAAAAAAAGATAATAAAGCAAAAAAGTGACTAAACGCGAGATAATTGAAGAATAAGGAAAACAATCGGCTTAAATCATCGTAAATCGAGTTAATGTTCGTTGACTCAATGTTCCGATGGATAATGTAGATGGGGAATAAGAAGCTGAAAAGCTAAAAACGGATTGAACCCCACGAAAGTCATGGAGGCAAACCTATGGCCCTGCGTATTAACACAAACATTACTGCTCTGAACGCTCACGGTAATCTGGTGAAAAACGACTCCAGGTTATCAAACTCGATCGAGCGCCTGTCATCAGGCCTGAGAATCAACCGCGCATCAGATGATGCCGCCGGGTTGACAATCTCTGAGAAGCTTCGCACTCAGGTGCGCGGCATTGCCAGGGCCAGAATGAATGTTCAGGATGGCATCAGTCTTATTCAGACTGCTGAAGGCGCCCTGAACGAAGTGCACAGCATGCTGCAGCGCATGCGTGAACTCGCTCTCCAGTCAGGCAACGATACCCTGACCACCACCGACCGTCTTGAAATTCAGAAGGAAGTTGCTCAGCTCAAAGACGAGATCAACCGCATTTCCTACACAACTGAATTCAACACCCGCAAACTTCTTGATGGCACAGGCACTGCTGCAATTTCCAGCAGTGACCCCAACAACCTGGATGGCGTGGTAACCGGTGCAGTTCTGACTTTTTCAGACTTTTCGATCGTCGTCTGGCCGAAATCAGAATACATTCCCGGTATCGGCTACAAGACTTATTCAGGCACAGCCGAACAACAGCGCTCCGCAATTTTCGTGAAGACTGACGGTTCGATTGCATCTTCATCGACTACCCTTCAATCTCTGGCCAATATGTATGACAACAACGGCACTTTCATTCTTGATCTGCCGCAGACCCTTTATATTCAGGGTGATAACAGTCAGGGTCAATTGGTTGTCAGCAAAGATCTTACCCTTGGCCAGTTGACTGAAAGAATTCAGGCCTCGATGACCACTGACCAGCTTGGCAAAGGTCTTCATTTTGAAGGTTCAACCGCCATTTTTAACACCGCCGGCGAAAACAATGGCCAGTTGCAGGTAACTTCGGGCCGCAACGGTGAACTTGGCCGCGTTAACTTTACCGGTCAGGAAAACCTGGTTACCGCCCTTGGCTTTGAAAACGTTATTCAGGCCGAAGATCCGGTATATTCCATTGCCGTCACCAACCTCGGCGTTCCATACGGCGAAAGAAACACACTTTACACCCAGATCGCCGGCCATCGTGCTGCCGGGCTCATTGAAGGCATCGATCTGATGTTTGAGCCCCCGCAGTCTGCTTTTGCCCAGACAACTTCAGCAACTCTCGGCATTTCACTGCCAACCGCTCTTGCTTTCGACGTTAATGACTCAGTCAGCTCCAATGGCACTGCCGCAGTTCCGATTGCGATCGCCAGCGGCACCTGGAGCATGCACCAGATCGTATCGATCGTTAACGAACAACTGTCTGTCGCCAGCAGCATGGTTACTGCCAGAGTTAATGACTCTTACGCCATTGAATTTACTACTAAGAATACCGGTTCTTCAGCTTATGTTGAAGTCACCAACGCTTCGACTAATCCGCTGGGCATTGCCAATGGTCGTTATACAGGCACCGGCGGTAACCCTGGCCGTGCCACCGGCTTTGATACCATTGATTCCTACGACTTTTCACAGGCTGGCACCACCTTGCAGTTCTCGATTGTTGACGCCCACGACTCGGCTGCTTCCGGCACCATTATTAATCTTACTGGCAACTACACCGCCGGCGCCCTGAATTCACTGGTTGAAGCCATCAATATGCAGATCGGCGCCAACGGCCTGATGGTCGTTGCCGAGAATACTAACGGCGTTCTCAACTTCAGATCGCTTGAAACCGGCGTGCAGTCTAACTTCAGCATTAACGACACCGGTGCTGGTGGCCAGGGAATCACCACTGGTCTTAAAGTTCACGAACAGACCACTATTTCGGGCTTCGACGGTAATAAGGCCGTGCAGAACTTCGCCTATGACCAGTCATCATCAAAATACGGTTTTGTGGTCATCGAACAGTCTGCTTCAGCTGGTATCGACAATCTGTCGTTCTATGTGGCCGATCTCGATGGTAACGGCATGAGTATTGTATTCTCCGCTGGCGCTGCTGGCAGTTCTTTCCGCTCTATTACCTCAATTGCCAATCTGATCAACGCTCAGGCTACTCTTAATGGTGTTCAGGTTGCCGCTCAGATCATGACCGGCAATCAGACTGTTAAGCTCTTCTCGACAATCCCAGGCAAAGAAGGCAAGGTTGTCTTCGCCGAATGGGGCAGCCCCGATTCGCTCAATACCCTCAAGTCGATGTTCAATATCGACCCGGTGGCCTATCAGAACGGTGTGGGCAACTACGCTTACACAATGCATGTTAAAGATACTTCGATTCAGTTCCAGATCGGCGCTAATCAAGGCCAGACAGCTTCGGCCAATATTATCCGCACCGATGTTAAGGCTCTGGGTATCGAAGACCTCGACCTCACTACCCCCGATTCAGCAGAAATTGGTCTTGGCCTGATCGATAAGGCCCTGCAGATGGTTTCTTCAGAACGCGCCAAACTCGGGGCGATCGAAAACCGCATGAACTACACCAATAACAGCTTGAGCGTCGCCCTCGAAAATATGACTGCCTCTGAATCCCGCATCAGAGACGTTGATATGGCCGCTGAAGTTATCGAAATGACCCAGTCGCAGATTCTGCAGCAGGCAAGTAACGCCATGGTTGGCCAGGCTAACGTTTCTGCCCAGTCAGTTCTTGATCTGCTCAGGTAATCGCCTCTCTTAAACGCATTTTACAGGTTTGCACCCAGGCCGCCCAATCGGGCGGCCTTTTTTTTCGCATTTTTCTGACTCGAGCAACTGAGATTTCTTAATATTAATAACTCTCAATAACTGCCAATTACCGGTTAAGGTTATTTTTGGTTTCGAAAAGATGCGAAATCTTGCGTCAAGTTGCGAAACCTGATGGGCAAATTTATCAGGCGATCTAGCGTTGAATCTCTGACAATATCGAAGTGATATTGCGAAGGCTATAGTGATCATTCCTGAAGAATCTACTGTGTGTTGAGAGCAATTTAACCTTGCGCAGCCTCGTTGTATTGGTTTTGGCATGATTAATGCTTATATTGTTGCGTAAGTAACAAACTCAATGAAATTAACAACCTGGAGGTCGTAAAATGAATAACTCTGTTGAAAAACTTGATTCTGCAAGCTTTAAAGCTTTTACTGATAAAGGCACGGTTCTCGTGGATTTCTGGGCGCCATGGTGTGGGCCTTGCCAGATGCAACTGCCGATTCTCGACAATGTTGCCAAAAAGGTGCCGGCCGGGGTGCGGGTTGGCAAGCTCAACGTTGAAGACAGCCCTGATATTGCTGCGCAATTCAGCATCTTCAGTATTCCAACCTTGATCGTTTTCAAGGACGGCAAGCCCGAGAAGGTGTTTCAGGGAGTTCAAAAAGAAGAATTTTTAGTCAAGGCAGTGTCTTGAGGTAAAAACCATGAAAATTATAATTGTCGGTGGAGTTGCCGGTGGTGCAAGTGCTGCGGCGAGAGCCAGAAGGCTCGACGAAAAGGCTGAGATCATACTGTTTGAACGTGGCGAGCATATCTCTTTTGCCAATTGCGGCCTGCCATACTTTATTGGCGATATCATCAAAGACCGTGAAGCCCTGCTGGTAACCACACCAGCCGCCATGAAAGAAAAATTTGCCATTGACGTCAGAGTCAGAAACGAAGTTCTGGCTATTGATCGACAGGCCAGATCGGTCAAAGTAAAAGAACTATTGACCGGCAGAGAATATGATGAATCCTATGACTATCTGGTTCTTAGCCCGGGTGCGTCGGCAGTCAGGCCGCCGATCAACGGCATTGAGCTGCCCGGCATTTTTACGCTGCGCAATCTTGAAGATACAGACCGTATCAAGGCAGCCACCAAGGGCAAAAGAGCGGCGGTGGTTGTCGGCGGCGGTTATATCGGCCTGGAAATGGCTGAGTCGCTGCGCCACGCCGGCATGCAGGTGACTCTGGTCGAACTGGCCGCTCAGGTAATGGGGCCAGCTGACCCTGAAATGGCGGCCATGCTGCATGCTGAACTGAAAATGAGCGGTGTTGATCTTAAACTTGGCCAATCGGTTACCAGTTTTGAAAAGCATGCCGAGGGTCTGCGCGTCATTTTGAGTTCGGGCGACAAAGTTCCGGCTGATGTCGTGATTATGGCGATTGGCGTCAGGCCCGAGAATAAGCTCGCAAAAAATGCCGGCCTTGAACTGGGCGTGACCGGTGGAATCAAGGTTGACAGGCACATGCTCACCAGCGACAGCTCTATCTATGCGGTCGGTGATGCTGTTGAAGTCACCGATCTTATGACTGGTAAACCTGCTCTGATACCGCTGGCCGGGCCGGCAAACCGCCAGGGTCGTATTGCTGTCGATAATATTTTTGGTCTCGACCGCGAATACCGTAACACTCAGGGTTCGGCGGTTTGCAAAATTTTCGACCTGACCTTCGCAATGACCGGCCTGAGCGAAAAACAGGCGATAAAAAATGCCATCAGGTATGACAAGGTGTATGTTCACCCGGCCAGTCATGCAACTTACTACCCGGGTGCCACTTCGATCAGTCTGAAGATGATTTATGACCCCGATACCGGCAGAGTTCTCGGCGCCCAGGCGGTCGGCATCGATGGGGTTGAGAAGCGCATCGACGTGATGGCGGTGGCGATTCGTGCCGGAATGAGCGTTTACGATCTTGAAGAAATGGAACTCTGCTACGCCCCGCCTTATGGCTCGGCAAAAGATCCGGTGAATTACGCCGGCTTTGTGGCAGCGAACCTGCTGCGTCAGCAGGCCCGCCACTTTCATGTTGCCGAAATCGCCCGGCTGTCTGCGAACCAGAAACTGCTCGATGTCAGAACGACAGAAGAAGTCATGGCCGGTTCGATTCCGGGTTCTGTAAATATTCCTCTCCATGAACTCAGAGCGCGGCTTGGCGAACTTGATCAGCAGAAAGAATACATGGTTTATTGCCAGGCCGGCCTGCGCGGCTACCTGGCCTACCGAATTCTCGTGCAGCGTGGCTTCAAAGCCAGCAATCTTGATGGTGGTTACAAAACCTATTGCATGGTGCAGCAAAAAGCTACCTATGCCAAAGCGGTGTTGACCGATGACGCCGGTGGAGAAAGCGACGCAGTGCCAGGTTCAGCAGGGCCAGTTAACATTGTCAAAAAACTCGATGTCTGCGGCTTGCAGTGCCCAGGGCCGATCGGCCAGTTGCGTGCCGCTATCGACAGCATCGAGAAAGGGCAGGGCGTCGAGATTGTTTCGACAGATGCAGGTTTTGCTGCTGATGTTCCGGCATGGTGCCGCTCGACTGGCAATGAATGCCATGGTGTCGAAAAAATCCCCGGAGGCAAATACCGGGCAATCGTCGAAAAAGTCGGTAAAGTTGCCTGTAGCCCCGTTACAACCTGCAACCGGCAGATGACAAATGTGATTTTCAGCAACGATCTTGATAAGGCGATGGCTGCTTTGATCATTGCCAATGGTGCCGCGGCCGCCGGTTATAAAACCACCCTGTTTTTTACGTTCTGGGGGTTGAGCATTCTGCGACGTGAACCCGAAAAACCTCTTAAAAAAGGCGTAATGGAAACCATGTTCGGCATGATGCTGCCAAAAGACGTTAACGGGTTGAAGCTCTCAAAGATGAACATGGCCGGTGTCGGCACTATGATGATGCACAAGGTCATGGAAAGCAAACATGTTACACCTTTGAGTGAGCTTCTCAGGCAGGCGGTGGCCAATGGCGTCAAGCTGGTTGCCTGCTCAATGAGTATGGATGTCATGGGCATAGAAGCCGGTGAATTGATTGATGGTGTTGAAATTGCCGGGGTCGCAAAATATATCGAGGAGCTTTCAAACAGTTCTGCCGGTATGTTCATCTGACCAGATTCTCTTCTTGAGCCAGGTTTCCTTCAACTGGCCAAAAATTTCAGATTGTGCTAAAAAGTCCGTAGGGGTTTTAAACCTGCTACGGACTTTTTTTAAAAAAAATAAAAAAAGTTTAAATGAGGCATTTTGTAGTAAAAAAGCGAGCAAATAAGATTAATGAATTAAAAATCTGGCCTAACCGCCAGATATCGCCCGAAATAATGTGTAGAAAAATGTCGATAGTCCTAATAGAAAGGCAAAAATAGGCTTTGCCGGTGACCAAAATTTCGGAAGGAGGGAAATAAGTTAATAAAGAAATAAGCATTTGGCAGTAAACGAGATCTGACACTTAAGGAGTTCGGCACAAGGAAGTGCTGAAAGACGAAAATTCAAGGAGGAATTTTTTATGTCGCTTACAATCAATCAGAACGTTCTCTCAGTTAAAACATACGCCAGTCTCTCACAGACCAGTGCAAGGCTCGAAAAGTCCATTGAAAAGCTGAGCACAGGTATGAGAATCAACTCCGCCGCTGATGACGCCGCCGGTCTGGCGATCAGCGAAAAGATGCGCAGGCAGATCAGAGGCCTTAATCGGGCCGTATTGAACGCCCAGGACGGCGTTTCCATGATTCAGACTGCCGAAGGTGCTCTTAACGAATCACAGAGCATTATTCAGAGAATGCGCGAGCTTGCCATTCAGGCCTCGAACGACACTCTCACTACCAACGACCGTCTCGAAATTCAGAAAGAAGTGAATCAGCTTCGCTCTGAAATCGACAATATTGCTTCAAACACCGAATTCAACACCAAAAAGCTTCTCAACGGCAGCCAGACTTCTCTGGTAAGTTCAAGTTCAAACTTTGTCAACGGTATCGTTACCGGTAATGCCAGCGGTGGTGGTGATTATAGCGTCAGTATTGCTCTAGTCGAAGGTGGTATCTCTCAGATGCAGAGAAGCCAAGCATTCACCGACAAGAATACCGGCAAACTCGCTGATGGCAGCACCAAACTTCAGGATATCTCTGAATTCTACGACTCTAATGGCTCTTTCGCACTCAGCTCACCTCAAGAATTAACCCTCACCGGTAACTCCAAGTCTTCTTCTATCACTATTGATGCCCAGATGAGTCTTAATGAACTGGCAGCAGCGGTTCAGCAGGCTCTTAGCAGCAACGCCGGCCTTGATATCAAGAATACCGGTGCTGGTGTTATCGGCACTGCCGCTTCCAATATCGCTGGTGTCGGTGGCTACATTCAGATCGTTTCGGGCGCCGTTGGCGACCAGGGCAAATTCTCGGTAGCCGGTCCCCAGTCTCTTGTTGACGCTCTTGGTTTCTCGACCACCCGCGAATCAGAAAACAACCTTGTGCAGCTTACCCTCACTGATGGCAGTGGCAATGTCAACAATGTCAGAACCAGCACCGACAGAGCCGCCGGCCTGCTCGAAGGTATCGATGTGCAGTTCTCGTCACAGGCAGCCCAGATTGCCGGTTACGGTGGCCTTGAATCCGGTATCCGCCTGTCTGCTCCTCAGACTTTCACCATCTCGGCTGGTGGTACACAGGTTGACGTTACTGTTGACGCCGGTGACTGGACAATGCAGGGTATCGCCAGATCTATCAATGCCCAGATCGAAGCTGTAGGCGTAACTGGCCTTTCCGCATCCGTAGTCGATGGTGAAGTCCGTCTTGCCTATGAGCCCCCGACCTCGACCACTACTTCAACCATTAGAATCAGCGCCGCCGCTGCCGATCAGCTCGGCATCATGGATCAGCTGGCCAATGGTTTCGTGCAGGGCGACAAGGATGAATCGAAGGCAATCACCGGTTTCAGTCTCTATCATACCGCCGGTGGCACCGCCGTGACCTTCGATATTACTGATGCTCAGGCTGATACCGCTGCTATCGCGGCTTACACAACCTCCAACGACCGCGAAGTTGCCGACATGGTCGAAATCGAAGGCTTCCAGGCAACTGTTAACGATCAGCTGAAAGCGAATGATGTTGATGCCCGCATGGATGCCGTTAATGGTTCACTGGCTTTCACTTCTACCAGAGTTGGCCAGGAAAACATCAATGGCGCACCCCCGGTTCAGAGCCGCATCACCCTTGCAGTCAATGACCAGAGCGCTCTTGATAAGTTCGGCCTCACCAATGGCACAGCCAAGGGTACAGGCGACACCAACTTCAGACTGCATGTCGTCGATAATAAGCCCCAGTTCCAGCTCGGCGCCGATGAAGGCCAGAACATGCAGATTTCAATGGGCAATATGTCTTCGCAGGCTCTCGGGATCGACAAACTCGATCTGACAAGTGTTGAAGGTGCCCAGAGTGCTCTCAGCCGCCTCAATAAGGCTCTCGATACCGTATCGGCTGAAAGATCCAAACTTGGTGCCTTCCAGAATCGTCTCGAGTATTCAATCAACAACCTGCGGAACACTTCAAGCAACCTGACCTCAGCTGAATCCCGCATCAGAGACACTGACATGGCTACTGAAATGATCGAATTCACCCGCAATCAGATCGTTTCCCAGTCAGGTACTGCAATGCTGTCTCAGGCTAATATGGTACCGCAGAGCGTTCTCTCACTGCTCGGCCAGTAAACAAGTAAATAAGTCAGCAGATTTTTAAAAACTGCTGTCGAAAGCTCCGGCTTTCGACAGCAGCTTTTTTTTTGCCAAAAAAGCTAAGCAAATCCGTGTTTCTGGTCGAAACGGTCTCAGTAACGAGTTGATCACGCACAAGGAAGTGTGTGAACTGATTCATGGAGGAATCAAAATGCTGATACCGTTTATAACGTATCTCTGGCGTTGGCGATGCAATCGCCGGCGATCCAGCCTGGTCAGGCTATTTATCGACCAATTTTACGGTCGCCATGGCCTGGTTTCTTCGTTTTCTGCTTCTGCCGCGGGCAGCAGCATGGAAACCCCATTCAAAGTGTCTGTTAAAAATGGTTTCGACTATTTGAAAAAATAGTTAAAAATCTCCTTGACGAGAATTCGCTTTCTTATACTTTATCGCCTTGTCGCAAGGATGCGGCATTAATTTTCAACTGATTCACGGAGGAATCAAAAATGTCATTACGTATTAATCAGAACGTTGTTGCACTTTCCACCTACGGTTCTCTTAACCAGACTTCCGGTCGCCTTGAAAAGTCTATCGAAAAGCTGAGTTCCGGCATGAGAATCAACCGGGCAGCAGATGACGCAGCCGGTCTGGCCATCAGTGAAAAAATGCGACGCCAGATTCGCGGTTTGAACAGGGCCGTTTCCAATGCCCAGGATGCTATTTCCATGATTCAAACTGCAGAAGGCGCCATGAATGAAACTCACAGCATTCTGCATCGCATGCGCGAGCTTGCGATTCAATCATCAAACGACACTCTCACCAGCGGTGACCGCCTTGAAATTCAGAAAGAAGTTGTGCAACTGCGTGATGACCTTGACCGTATTGCCCGCAATACCGAGTTCAATACCAAAAAACTTCTCGACGGCAGTCAGACAGCCCTGATCAGCGCCAGTTCTGCTGCTGTGAACGGTATAATCAACGGCAACCCTTCGAATGCTTCTGGCGATTATTCTGTCAGCATCGCCATGATTGCTGCCGGTATCTCAGAAATGCAACGGTCACAGATTTTTGTGATCAATGATGGTTCAGGTGAACTGGCAGATGGCAGCACCCAGTTGCAGAGTATCGCCCAGTTTTATAACGATAACGGTGTTTTCGTGCTCGACTCGCCGCTGACTTTGACCCTGAGCGGCAATGCCCGAAGTACCACTGTGACTCTTGATGCCCAGATGACCCTCGATAATCTGTCTGCGTCTTTTCAGAACGCCATCAACAGTGGTTCGGGTTTAAATATTGCAAACAGCCGCACCGCCACGGTCAATACGGCCCAGACTAGAGTAGCAGGCCTGGGTGGCTATATTGAGATCACTTCTGGCAGTATCGGTGATCTTGGTTCAATTTCGATCTGCGGTAACCAGAGCATTATTGACTCGCTCGGCATGAGTGTTAGCCGCAAGGCTGCCAACAATCTTACCGAAATTATTGCCCGAGACAGCTTTGGCAATGTTAAATCGGTCAGAACAGAAACCGACCGGGCTTTCGGTCTGCTTAACGGCATCGATGTCGAGTTTGAATCGCAGGCGGCACAGATCGCCGGCACCTCTGGTCTCGAGGCCGGTCTGGTCATCTCGGCTGCCGGTGGTGAAACCATGACCGTTGCCATTGGCACTGCCAGTGTTGCTGTGGTAATCGCATCAGGTTACTGGACTATGGGCGGTCTGGCTCGAAGTCTCAATGCTCAGATACAGAACGCTATTCCGGGTGCCGCTGATCTCAAAGGTCTTGAAGCCTCGGTGGTCGAAGGCGAAATCAGATTGTCGTTCTCTAAACCAGCTACTGCAGCCGAAACTCTTGCAACCACTATCACCCTGAGAAACGTTGCTAATTCAAGCCTCGGCTTGGTAAACGGCATTTTCAGCGGTTTTGTCGATGGTTCAAAAGAAACCAGCCGCATTGAATGGGGCTTCAGCCAGTATGTTGATACGGCAAAATATACGCTGGCTGCCGGCAGCGCCGTCGTTGTCACCGTTCAGGATGGCATCGGCCTGGGTTCTGCCCAGATAACCATTATTCAAACCGTTCTTGGTGCCGGCGACGAACAGATTGCCGATATGAAATCTTTCCGACTGTTCCAGGCCTCTGCTAATCAGATTCTGCAGAATGCAACTGTTGCCGTACGTGTTGACCAGCATGGTGGAGCCATGGCCTTTACTTCGCTGCGGGTCGGCAGCGAACATGAGACTACCAGAGTAAACAGCAGTCTGGTTTCGCTGGTAATGACTTCAACTATTACTTCTTTCATGCAGAATATTTTCGGTCTCAGTGAAGGAACAATGAAAGGCTCTGGCGACGCTAACTTCAAGATGCATGTTGTCAACAATCAGCCCCAGTTCCAGGTCGGCGCTGATCAGGGGCAGAATATGAAGATCGCCATCGCCGATATGACCTCAAAGGCTCTCAGTGTCGATAAACTCGATCTGACAACCGTCGCAGGCTCAGAAAAAGCCCTGGGAAAAATAAACAAAGCTATTGATACGGTTTCCTCCGAAAGGTCGAAGCTGGGTTCATTCCAGAACCGCCTTGAATATGCAGTGAGCAACCTGCGCAATACTTCTAACAATCTTACGGCTGCCGAATCCCGAATCAGGGACGCGGACATGGCCAGCGAAATGATCGAATTCACTCGTAATCAGATCGTTTCTCAGTCTGGCACTGCCATGCTGGCGCAGGCAAATGCGCTGCCACAGGGGGTGTTGCAGCTGCTCCAATAAATGATAAGGCAGCATAAGCAACGGTTCATTGCAGGCCTGATTGTCGCCGGGATTCATTTAACCGGCAACAGTCAGGGGCTGGCCAGGCGCTTTTAAAGAACTCAGGTTTCAGCAAGATGGCTGAAAAAGTCTGATGAGTTTGATGATAGCCCCGGTCGCCGCTGGCAGTGCATGAACTATATAAGGTAATAAGACTGTCGGGCAGTTGAATGTATCTGGTAATTATCTGGCCCTGAACCAGGGTCAGTTGAAATCAGCAGTTCGGGAATTCATGGTGACCGCCAGATTTGTCAGTCTGGCATCTGACCATTTTGTTCTGTTAATTAATTCACACTTAACTTGATCGGGAAGGGGGACATTGCCTGTAAGAGATTTCGGATTTTAAGCGCAGGGATGCGCAATTGCCATATTAATTTCGATTCATCTCGATTCATGGAGGAATCAATATGAGTTTAAGAATCAACCAAAACGTTCTAGCTTTAAATACATATAGCGCAGTCAGCCAGACTGCTTCCCGCCTGGAAAAATCAATTCAGAAACTGAGTTCGGGCATGCGCATCAACAGCGCCGCTGACGATGCTGCCGGCCTGGCTATCAGTGAAAAGATGCGGCGTCAGATCAAAGGTCTGAACCGCGCCGTTCTCAATGCCCAGGATGGCATTTCCATGATTCAGACCGCTGAGGGCGCTCTCAATGAGTCAACGAGCATTCTTCAGCGCATGCGCGAACTGGCGATTCAGTCGTCGAACGATACCCTGACCAGCAACGACCGACTCGAGATCCAGAAGGAAGTTAACCAGCTCAAGGATGACCTGAACCGCATCTCGCGCAACACCGAGTTCAATACGAAAAAGCTTCTGGATGGCAGCCAGACCGCTCTGATCAGCTCAAGTTCAGGGGTGATCAAGGGCCTGGTCAATGGCGATGTTCAGAGCAGTGGCGGCGACTACGACGTGTCGCTCGAACTGGTAAGCGGTGGTATTGCCGAAATGCAACGTTCGCAGATTTTCTCTCTGAACAATGGCACTTCGACAATCGCTGATGGCAGCACTGAACTGCAGAGCATCGCCCAGTTCTATGACAGCAACGGCATTTTCGCGCTGGCTACCCCCCAGACTCTAACCCTGAACGGTAATGGCAAGACCACAAGCGTTCAGCTCGACGGCCAGATGACTCTCGACAACCTGGCTGCGGCTCTGCAGAACGCTCTGGTCAGCAAAAGCGGTCTTGAAATCGATAATTCAAGGGTTGCAACTGTTAACACTGCCCAGACCGGCGTTGCTAATCTGGGTGGTTATATTCAGATCACATCGGGAAGCATCGGCAATGCCGGCAGCCTGAGCGTGTCTTCTGACCAGAAGGTTCTCGACGCACTGGGTTTCAGTGTCGGCCGTGAAGCTGTCGAAAATCGCGTTAAAATCTCATTGCGCGACAGCTTCGGCAATGCCAGGTCGGTCAGCACTGAAGGTAACGTGGCTTCTTCCCTGTTAAATGGTATTGACGTTAAGTTCGACTCGCAGGCAGCCCAGGTTGCCGGCGTTCAGGGCCTGGAACAGGGTATTCACATTACTACCGGTGGTGACATTGTCATCAGTGCAGGTACTTCAAACATCACGATCGCTTTCGCAGCTGGCTTGTGGAGCATGGACGGGCTTGCCCGACATGTGAATGAAGAAATCGCCGCCGACGGCAGCCTGACCGGCCTCAGCGCCTCAGTAGTTGAAGGCGAACTGCGTCTCAGCTATGAACGACCGGTGTCAGCTTCATCGACGGTCGCCAATACGGTCAAGATCATAAGCTTCACTAACGATATGGACAAACTTGGTCTTATCGTCGGTACATACAGCGGATTTGTCGATGGCAACAAGGATACTGGATCCCTGCAGTGGGGTATGAGCCAGTTCAACGCTACAGCTGTTGTTGGCGCGACTATGGATATTGAAGTTGATGACGGCATTACGACCGCAATCCTGACTCTGACCGTGCAGACCGATGTGGCGGTTGCCGATATGATCTCGTTTGTTGATATGCAGACCGAATTCGATAATCAGTTCAATACTCTTACGATTGCTCTGCGCATTGACCAGGTTGGCTCGACGATTGCCTTTACTTCGACCAGACTGGGCACGCAGCATAACAACAATGCCGCCGCCTTCACCAGCAAGGTGACGCTGAACTTCAACGGTGCAGCCGGTGACGAGGCCTTCTTCAGCGATAAACTAGGGATGTCGGAAGGCACTGTCAAGGGTTCGGGCGACAGCAACTTCAGAATGCATGTGGTGGCAGGTGGTTCGCAGTTCCAGATCGGGGCCGAGCAAGGCCAGAGTATGAACATCAATATTGCCAACATGTCAGCCGAAGCGCTGGGTGTTGAAGATATCGACATGACGACGGTCGATAAGGCTCAGGCAGCCCTCGCCCGCATCAACAAAGCTATCGATACCGTCTCTTCTGAAAGATCGAAGCTTGGCTCGTTCCAGAATCGTCTCGAATACGCGATCAACAACCTGCAGAATACCTCTACCAACCTGACTTCTGCCGAATCGCGTATCAGAGATACCGATATGGCAACCGAAATGATCGAGTTCACCCGTAACCAGATCGTTTCTCAGTCTGGTACCGCCATGTTGTCGCAAGCTAATATGGTGCCGCAGGGTGTATTGCAGTTGCTCGGTTAACAAGCTGAGCGGTTTTTAACCGTAACTTGAAAAAAGTTGCCCCGGTAACGGGGCGACTTTTTTGCTTTAGGCCATTAACAAAACGTGATTGTATGCCGTAAGAGGCAGTGCAGAAATCTTGTTTTCTGCACTATTCTTCGGAGGTGGGTTACCGGGTAAATCGAACTGACAACTGAATCTTCAGAACTGCATGTGAGCCACTCGCGCAGGGACGCGCGAAACAAAAGATTCAAGGAGGAATCAATATGTCACTTAGAGTTAACCACAATATCCCGGCAACCACCGCCTATGGTGAACTGGTCGGGGTTAGTGCCCGTTTTGAAAAATCGGTCGAAAGACTGAGTTCTGGCTTGCGAATTAACCGGGCGGCTGATGACGCCGCCGGTCTGACCATCAGTGAAAAGCTCAGACGCCAGGTGCGTGGCCTGGCGAGAGCCACAATGAACGCTCAGGACGGAATCTCGATGATTCAGTCCGCTGAAGGTGCTCTTAACGAAACTCACAGCATTCTGAACCGCATGCGTGAACTGGCTGTTCAGTCAGCGAACGATACTCTCACCAGCAATGACCGCCTCGAAATTCAAAAAGAGGTGTTGCAGCTGCGCGACGACATCAATCGCATTGCCCACAATACTGAATTCAATACAAAAAAACTGCTTGATGGCAGTCAGAGTGCCGAGATCAGCACGAGTTCGGGTTATGCCCGCGGTCTGGTCAGCGGCGCCGCGAGCGAAGGCGGCGATTATCAGGTCAGTCTTGCCCTGTTACAGGGCGGTTCTGCCCAGTTGCAGCGCACCTGCATTTTTATGTCGGCGGCTGACGGTCGTCTGGCCTCTGGCGATTCAATGCTGGTCAGTGTTGCCCAGTTTTATAATGCCAATGGTGTGTTTTTGCTCGACGAGCCTCAGACCCTGACCCTGAACGGCAATGGCAGGTCGGCTGAAGTGGTTGTCGATGCTTACACAACTCTCGACAACCTTTCGAGCCTGATTCAGGGTGCCATGAGTTCGCAGATAGATGGCCTTGGAATTACCAGTTCGACTGCCGGGTTGGTGGCAACCGCTCAGACAATGGTTGCCGGTCTTGGCGGCTATCTTGAAATTAACTCAGGCTACATTGGGGAAAAGGGCCGGATCAGCTTTGCCGGGCCACAGGAACTGATTGACGCCTGCGGTTTTTCTACGGTGCGGGCTGCCCGCGATAACCTGGTCGAAGTTGCCCTGACTGACCGTGATAAAAAAGTCAGAACCACTCAAATAGACTGCGACCGTGCTTCTGGTCTGCTGAACGGCATCGACATTCAGTTTGATTCACAGGCGGCTCAGGTTGCCGGTTCGAGAGGGCTGGTCGAAGGCCTGCTGTTTTCGGGCAGCGAAAGTTTTACGGTTGAAGCCGGTGGCCAGTTTATGAATCTGGTGGTTGCCAGCGGTTACAGCACTCTCGAAGGAATTGCCAGAAGCTTTAATATGCAGATTGCCACCGGTCCGTTGGCGATAAATGGGCTAAGTGCCGCGGTTTTTGATGGTGAAATCAGACTCGCATATCAGCGGCCTGCTTCAGCCATGCAGACCGTTGCCAGCAATATTAAAATATCGTATTCGCATACTTCCAATGTTCTGGGCTTTAATAACGGGGTTTATGGCGGTTCGGTTGACAGCAGCAAGAACCGTGACAAATCGGTCTGGGGTTTCAGCAAATATCAGGCTGGGCTTATGAATAACGATATCGCCGCCATTGAAGTCAGTGACAGCCGCAACTCAACCATTCTGGTTCTTGCTGAAGCGATGTCTGATGAACCTGGCGTCGTAACGGTTGCCGATATGATCGCTTTCAGTGACTTGCAGGCAAAGTTCAATGCTGATCTGCAGAACGCCGGTGTTGCGGTGCGCGTCGATCAGATCGATAATTCGATGGTTTTTACTTCTACCCGTATTGGTCGCGAAAATGTGGGTGACGCTGTCGCCTGGTCAAGCGTCGTCAGTATCGAAGTGGTTAAATCAACAGTGATTGGTTCGGTAATGTCGGCCGGAACAAGCTTTCTGCGCTACTTTGGCATCACCGCCGGCAGCAAAGGCGGCGTTGGTGATACAAATTTTCGCATGCACGTCGCCGACCGCGATAATCAGTATCATATCGGTGCCAACCAGGGTGAAGTCATGAAAGTGTCATTCTCTGAAATGACAGCCCGCGCTCTTGGCGTCGATAACCTCGATCTCACAACAATTGCGGGTGCCGAAAAAGCCATGGGCAAGCTCAACAAAGCAATAGACATGGTTTCTGCCGAACGCTCAAAGCTCGGTGCTTATCAGAACCGCATGGAATATGCCATCACCAACCTGCGAAGCATGAATACCAATGCTGCTGCCTCAGAATCACGCATCAGAGACACCGATATTGCCAGCGAAATGATCGAAATCACCCGAAATCAGGT
>DAOPYA010000078.1:0-20326 GCA_035352635.1 Candidatus Rifleibacterium sp. | reverse complement strand
AGAATGGCGGTTGGGGAAAGAACTCTGAATTCTTCAAGTTTTGTCATGATTATTTAACTCCGTTTCTCAGACGCAGGGTGGCCAGAATGCGTTCAAGTTCGTTGTTGACGATAGTAAAACCTTCGTCGAAGCCCATGCCGGGCTTGGCAAGCATGCGTTCAGCGCGGGCCGCGACCGCCAGATGCACGCAGATTTTCGCGGTCACGTCGGTTTCGTTGCAGGTTCCGCCCTGATAGGCTTCCATGCCGTTTTTTCGGCAATAAATAACACTTTCGACGATATTATGAATACCGCCGAGGTCGGGGGTCTTGATCTGCACCATGTGGCAGGCTTTAGCGTCAGTGAAATCGCGAACATCTTCAAAGGTGTTGCACCATTCGTCAGCGACGATTTTTACCGGCGAACTGACGCTTCTGAGGCGGTCGGTAATCTTTTTCAGGCTTTCGATCTGCCGCTGCTTTTCTTCGACATCGACCGGGCCTTCGATATAAAGCTGCAAGCCATCGGCATCAGGCTCGAGCGAAGCCACATAATCAGCCACCTTGTTCATATCGTTATTGAAAATCTGGCCAATCGTGCCGTAGACGTCAATATGCAGGTCGGGCCGGTAGCTCTCAGAAACGCGCAGCTGCTTGACCCGTCGGGCCAGCCAGCGCACGTATTCGCGCAATTTTTCGCCCTGGCGGCCGAGCTTCTCTTCGACGTTGTTGATCAGGCCGTGGGGCAGAACTTCGACGCCCTTGAGAATCATCTTGTCAACGTTTTCATAGCGGTTGTCGCCGCACTGCCCGAAAATCGGCACCCGTTCGGCAACGACCGGCAGCTGGTATTCGCGGCAGATAACTTCACATGGCATCACCCGGTCAGCTTTGGCGCGGGCATCGAGCAGCGCCTGGGTAAGCCCGTAGCGTATAGCTGAATGCAGCGGCCGGCCGTCAATGACCAGCTCAGAAAATTCCCGGGCCATATCGCGGAAAGTGCCTATTTCAAGCCCCTCAAGCCGCGGCCTGAGGTGCTTTTCAAGGTATGGCACATATTCTTCGGCAAGAAACAGGGGGTCGCGCCCGCCGGCACCCGAATACTGCACGGCAGCGCAGTCGCCGCAGGCAATCTGGCCGTCTTCAAGCATCAGCAGCACCGAAATGCTCTGCCCTGCCTGCCTGATCTGTTTAAACCCCTGAGTCACCGGTTCGCCGACATAGACAAAACCGTCGTGGGGTGCGCCCTTCTTGATAGCCCGCTGGTCATCAAAGAAAAACGCCGAAATACCTTTTGAGAAAGCAGCTTTAACAATTTTCATCTGGGTCTCCCTACTAATGCGCCCTTGCTGATTGCGTAAATATCGTCAGTAACCATCTGGAAGCAGACGTTTCGGCCTTCTGCCTTCGCACGCTCTTCAAGTTTTTCGCGGTGAAAAGCCATGATTTCGTCATTCAGGGCGAGATTGCCCTTGTTGAATACTCTGATATACCCTTGATTATCGCGCATCGGCAGAATTTTGCCGTGGTTAAAAATCGATGGAGCAAAGGGTATATCCATGGCACCGGCCTCAAATGCCGCTACCGCGCCCTTTTCAACATCGCCGTTGCCAAGGCGATAAATTGTTTCCATGATGCACCTGACTTCTTTTTCGATCTGCTCGATCTCAACACGATGCTCGCTGCCGATGGGAAATTTCTGGTCGCGCAGCATGCTGACCGCCTGACGGGTGCAGCGCAGACCCTGGGCATTCGCCTCTTTGGTCGGAATTCCCATCGCTTCGTGCGGCGATTTAACGATAACTTTGTCAGCGCCCGCCAACACCGCAACTGAAGCGCCCCAGCCGATGACCGAGAAAGCCTTGGCCTCATCTTCCGGGAAACCGCCCATCCACTGATGGAAAACGGTCGTCAGTTCATAATCTTTATGACCTTCACGGGCAAAGAATTCATGCGCCAGGGTTTTGAGCGAAATCATGGCCGCGATATCCTGAAAAAGGTTGCCGCCCTGACCGTAACCGAGGGTTATTGATTTAACGCCCTGCCGCAGAGCCAGAATGCCCTCAACGATGGCCACCACATGGCTGACGAAGGGTGGCACCAGGGTGCCGGTCAGTGGGCCGAAAGGTTCGCGATTGATGTGAATGCCGTTCTCTTCATAAATGCCAACCAGGCGATCAACGTATTTCCAGTCGTCAATCGACTTCTGCAACGGCACCTTCTTGGTATAAGGAATATTATAAGAAATGCCGCCACCTTCGTAGCTGGTAAAACCGCCGGCCAGAGTGATTTCGGCAAGCAGTCTGGCATCAGGGGTGCCGTGCCGCACCTGAATTGGCGAACGCACGGCTTCGGTAACCTGACGGCAGCCGACCAGACCATGATTGACGGCCGGGAAACCGTTCAACAGCGAGGTTCGCGCCTGCAACGATTTTTCGATACCGACTGCGGCTTCCTGATAGCGGTTCTGGCGGGTGTAGGCGTCGATAGTGGTTGGCAGCAGGTCGGCTTCGCCTTCGGTTTCAAGATATTGCAGGAGTTTGATGTGATCTTGAATCAGCGCAACGCCGGCACGAGGCTGCAAAAGAGTGCGCCCCGATTTTGCCGCTTTGCTCATTGCCACCGCGAAGTTTTTGACTTCGGGAATGGTCTTCTGGTAGGCGATGCCCTCTTCGAGGCTCAGGCCATTTCCGGTCGGCCAGGTCTGCAGTATTTCCTGGCGGATTTCGTTGAATTTTTCGATGCTAAGCTTTGTTGAACTCACGTTGGCAAGGCTCCTTAACTTCGTAATGTTGCGTTTGCCTGAGGGCAGAAACCGCGGTCAATGCGCAGGCGCGCGGGAATTTTTCCGCGAGGTTGCCCAGCAGCGGAAGAATGTAGTCAAAATCAGCGTAATAAACAAAATTTTGCGGCAGCAGCGCAACTTTTTCAGCTGGTTGCACCGGCCGGTCTGGAATCGCAACCGGGTCGCCATTTCGGCCCATGGCGGCGAGGTAACCGCCCGTGCCGACCAGACGGTTGATACGGCGCAGGTCTTTGCCGGTCTGCGCCCACACTGGCCCCCGGGTTGTAAAAACTTCTTCGATGCTTCCGGCGTGGCGCATCAAGGAATGATAAATACAGGCACCGGCGAGCAGACTGTCATAATGCCTCTCAATGGCATTCGCCGGCAGGTGGCTGGTATTGGTAGTCAGATTGCTTGTGTAGCGGCTCAGGGCTGCCAGCTGTTCGGTAGAAAAGTCAGAAACGGCGGCCAGATAGGCTTCGCCTGTTTCAAAGGTTGATTCAGCGCTGACACGCATGCCGAGGTCACCCTCGACCGTTCGTTTAAGCCTCGGCTCGACAATGCCTTTCATAACAGTGCCTGACTCTGGGTACCACGAATCACTGTGCGAATAGAAATCGGTGGTGGCGCCACCCATATCGATCAGAGCGAAGTTCTGCCAGCCGTCAGCGTGGTCGCCGATGGCCCGCACCAGATTCAACACCGCCAGGGGCGTTGGCACAGGCTGAGTCGCGAACGCGGTCACCAGTCGGTCAAGCCCCTTGCCGGCAACGATTTTATCGAGAAAAATGCTTCTGATTGCCTCTCTGACCGGTTCGATGTTGAGACGGCCAAAATCGGGCATCAGATTCGCGGTAATCACGAGGTCACGAGCTGCGAGCAGGTCGCTCACCCGATCAGCGGCTGCATTATTCCCCGCAAAAATTACCGTGCCCCGAAAATCTGAACCGGCAAGCGCCTGGGCATTTTCGGTGACGTATCGCTCGTTGCCGCCGTCGGTACCGCCGCAGAGCAACAGAATGTCGGGCTGTGCCGATTCAATCGCGGCAATACTGGCGCGAGTCAGGCGGTAAGGGTAAGATGCGCAGATGCGTGCCCCGGCCGAAAAAGCCGCCAGCCGGGCAATCTGTAACGACATTTCAGGAACAAGGCCCACCACCGCCACCTTTAGCCCGCCTTTGGCCGAAGACGAAAAATACACCGGGCATGGAGCAGTGGCAGCGGTCAAACTACGCCAGTCAGCACCCGGGCAAACCTGTTGCACGGCATTAAAGAAGGCGTCAGGCAGATAATCAACGCTGGTGGCGACGGCAGCACGATTCTCGGCAACAAAACGGTCATCAGCAAGCCTGAAGACTGCCGCTTTGGTCCAGGTTGAACCGATATCGACACAGATTGCCCGATCGCTGGTCATTATTGCTTCCCGGAATTAATGTCGTTTCTGAGCATTTCGACTACCTTTTCGAGAGAGCAGTCGGGGCCAAAAACACGGTTATAGCCCATTTTAAGAAATTTTTCTTCAACCTGGGCAAACGGCGTTTTGCCGACCACCAGATTGCCGCCAACATAAAGAACGATGTCTTCAAGGCCTTTTTCGATGCATTTTTCGCGCAGACCGGCACAGTCGATTTCGCCATGGCCATAGAGCGACGAAACCATAATCGCCTTCGCATCGGTTTCAATAGCCGCGCTGATGAATTCTTCCTGGCTGACCATGACGCCCAGATTGGTAACTTTAAAACCAGCCTCGGTAAAATAGGCATCGAGAATCTTGTTGCCGACTGAATGACAGTCGAAACCGATTACTCCCAGAACAATATTTTGCATATTTATTTCCTTGTTTTTGATAAACTTCTGATCAGTTCTTCAAGATGCAGCAACGACCCGCGTTCAATCTGGTATTCAAAATCAATCAGCAACCCGCCATCAAGCCTGAAACGGTTCAGATGCTTTATTTTTTCGCCAGAAAACTGCGCAGCGTAGCCGGGCGGTACAATCAAAACTGTTCGGTCAGCCACAAAATCATTGAGTTCATCGGCTGACCCGGTCTGCGTATTGAACCCCCGTACTTCGCCCTGAAACTCTGAACGCTGCAACCAGCCACGAATAATCTCAAAAAATCTGGCGCTCTGGTAGATAACCCCTGCCCGACTGCCCTTTTCAAGCTTCGCCATGGCAATCAGAGTCGCCTGGGTCGGCGAAACAATCACGCCAACCACTTTGCGGTCAACCGTCGGCGCCAATTTCTGCAATTCTTCAACATGATTTGAGGTTGTCAGAATCAGGTCGAAAGGCTCGAGCACCGCCGCCGCCGAAGCACTGTGGCGCAGGTCATCGAGCATGATACGCGCCGGTTCTTTATGGGTCATGATCGACAGCTGCTTTTGGTATATACCAAGCGCTTCCGGGTTGCAATCGACTGCGGCAATCGCGATGCCGGCAATCTCTTCCTGGCGCTTTTCAAGCATCACAGCGAACAGATCCTTGATCTGTCGGTATGAAAGGCCCATTTCTTCAAGGTTGATGATCGTTGAGGTCAACGCCTGCCCGGCGGCTTCGCTGCGGCCAGGCTGGGGCAAAGGCGCATTTCTGGTGGTGCTGCCAGGCCGGCCGGCTGAGAGATTATTGTTCTCGTCGCCAGACGCCGCGGCTTCAATGTTATCGGCGTGGGGGGCCGGCAAAGCGGCATTCAAAGCGCCAGTCGCCATAACCGGCCCGGCTGCCAGATTCGACGCAGAAGACGACAAAACGGCGCTGCTGCCGGTTACCGTACTGCCCTTGCCCCGGGCGGCCACAATATAATGCTGATGTACCAAGGCCTCGTAAGCCTTTTTCACGGTTCCGCGTGCAATGCGCAACTGCAAGGCCAGCTCACGCTCGGGCGGCAGGTGTTCGCCGGGCTTGAGGCGGCCGGCCCTGATCATACCGGCGATCTGTTCACTGATCTGCCTATAGATAGGGGCTTCAGAGCGATTATCAATATTGAGGCGCAACAACAATTTTTCTGTCTTCCCGTTTTGGTATAGTCCAAAAAGGACTATATATACCAATCGACAGAATGTCAACCAATACCCAGTATTTTCTAATTTTTAATTCTACCGCTGCTGACAATGTTTTCATCGACCGCCTGTGGCGTAGCGTCAAATACGAGAAGGTTTATTTAAAGGCATACCAAACAATACAAGAAACAAGGCAAAGCCTGCGATCCTATTTCACTTTCTACAACCAGAACCGGTTTTCGTCAAACCCTTGACTAGCAAACAGCAGACATGGTTACCTTGGAAAGCCCGAGGTCAAACTGGCAGGAGGAGCATCACTTATAAATCACAAAAACTTGACCAGCAAATCGGGCCACCGCTGAAAATTTAATTTGACGCACCACCATTTTCTGGCTAATCTAAATTAGCATTTTAGTTTTGACTGGGTTTTGCAACATGCCCAAAATTTGAGGTGATCAATGAAGTATATCAAACGCGCCATAGAGAAGGCTGTATGCAAGGTCTCCAGGACTTTTCCTGTTTTGTTGGTTACTGGCCCAAGACAAGTTGGCAAAACGACGCTTCTGCAAAAACTGGCAGAAGAAGGGCGACAATACGTCACATTAGATGATCCTGAGATACGTTATCTTGCCAGGCATGACCCGGCATTGTTTATGCAAAGGTATAAACCACCGGTGCTGATCGATGAAATTCAATATGCCACAGAGTTATTGCCCTATATAAAAATGGCTGTTGATAAGTCCAGAAAAAACGGCGAATTCTGGCTGACCGGGTCACAGATGTTTCATTTGATGAAAAATGTCAGCGAATCGCTTGCTGGTCGTGTGGGTATTGTAAATCTGCTCGGCCTGTCAACAAGCGAAATTCAAGCTTCGCCATCAATGGCCTTTTCAACTGACCCCGACAAGTTGCTGCATCGCATGAAGCAAGTGCCAAAGCTTGGGTTGAAAGAGATTTATGAGAGAATATTCAAAGGCTCCATGCCCGCATTGTATGCGAATCCTGAGATTGATCTGAGCACCTATTATCAGTCATACATGAACACTTATCTGCAGCGTGACATCAAAGACTTAACCCAGGTTGCAGACGAAATGTCTTTTTATAACTTCATGACAGTTGTGGCCGCCAGAACTTCAAGGCCAGTCAATTACGATGAAATCGCCAAAGAATCAGGAATCAGTGCACCAACCGCAAAAAAATGGCTCTCTATTCTGGTCTCATCACATATCGTTGCCCTGGTTCAGCCTTATCATAACAATGTTTTAAAAAGAGTAATCAAACAGCCCCAGATGCACTTTTTAGATACTGGCCTGTGTGCATATCTGCTCAAATGGAGCAATGCCGAGATATTAGAAAAAGGGGCCATGTCCGGGGCATTTTTTGAGAGTTATGTGTTTTCTGAAATCTTCAAAAGCTTTTTGAACGAAGGGAAAGAGCCGCCTCTTTTTTACTACCGCGATCGAGACAAAAAAGAAATCGACCTGATGATCTACCAGAACGGAACTCTCTACCCGATCGAGATCAAGAAAACCGCTTCGCCGGGCAAAGCTGCCATAAAAAACTTCAATGTTCTCAACCCGATCCTCGAACCAGAAAAATCTGGAGAACTCGAACAGATGAAGGTTGTAATTGGCGAAGGTGTCGTCATCTGCATGGCCAATGATATTCTGCCCATCGACAAAAAAAACTGGGCTGTCCCGGCCTGGTTGATTTGATTGTTCTTCAAGTCATCGCCCACGGCCACTGCCTGATGGCGAAAATCGTAGACTTGTCGGAGAGATGTGGTAGTATAAGACTTGGATTTTGACATGCTAATGACTGACAAAATAAATACATTTCGGGCTGACGCTGTCAAGCAAAGGGAACTTGAGTCTGACCCTGCACGCAGGTATGGCAACCGCTGGATGCGGTGGCTGTATATGCTTCTGGTGGCCGTTATTTTCGCGATGGTGGCACCGGGCTTTGCTGAGCCGGTTTTGCTCACCAGCGAAGAACAGGAATGGCTGATAAAGAACCCCGACAAGCTGACCCTCTGGTATAACGACAGCTTTCCACCCCTTGAGTTTGCCGACCCTGATGATCGCAGTTTTATCGGTCTTGGCGCTGACATCACCGCCCTGGTTGAGCAGCGACTGGGCGTAAAATTTCACCGCAAGATTTCGAACGACTGGAACGAGCACTTGAAGGCCCTCGAAAGCGGAGTGTGCGCCATCGCCCCCACAATTGTCGAAAATAACGAACGCCTTAAGTTCGCGTTTTTCTCAACTTCTTATGCCAAGGTGCCGGCAGTCATAATCGCTTCACCCAATCTAGGCTCGAACATCACCCTCAAGAAGCTTGCAGGCCGCAAGATTGCCGTGGTAGCAGGGTTTGTAACCGAGACTTACCTGCGCAACTTCAAAGAAGCCAGTTTTAAGATTCAAACAGTATCTAACGTTTCTGAAGGTCTGCAGGCAGTTGCTTTTGGTCAGGTCGATGCCTATGTTGAGAATCTGGCAGTAGCATCTTACTACATCAGCCAGCATGGCATCTCCAATCTGAAGGTAGTCGGCACCACTGACTACAGCTTTGTCTTCAGTATGGCTGTCAGCCGCAAATTTCCGCTGCTGTTCAGTGCCCTGCAAAAGGCGATGCAGTCTATAACGCCGGCCGAGCACGCTGCTTTTCGCAATCGCTGGATAACATTGCGCATCGATCAGGGTATGTCACCCGCCACTATTTTTCTGATTCAAATCGCCGTGCTGTTTTTTTCAACCCTGATTCTTTGCCTGACGGTCATTTCAATTTTGTTAAAACGCAACCTCAATGACAAAATCAGCAGATTACAGGCCGCCCAGATCGAAAGCGCCGAGAACGAATCACGTTTTCGATCACTGTTCACCCAGGCACCGGTGGCTCTAGTTGAATTAGATGCCGACAACCGCATGATTGGCATGAACCAGTGCTTCATTGATACTTTCGGCTACACCGTCGAAGACCTGCCCGATACCGATGCCTGGTGGCCGCTCGCCTACCCCGACCCGCAAATCAGGGAACAAGCCAGGACTACCTGGTTCAAAGCACTCCAGAATGCCCGGACCAGCAGCAACAACACCATCCTACCCCAGGAATACACGATCGCCTGCAAAAATGGTCGAAAAATAACCCTGATGATCGGTGCCAGCATCATTGGCGACCGCACAATGGTCACCTTCTTTAATATCAGCGAAATAAAAAAAATGCAGAAAGAACTGCTCGCAAGCTTGCAGCGCTTTGAAACCCTTTTTGAATCAGCCCCCTACCCTTGCGCCATCAGCGACATGAGCGACCGGTGCCTGATGGCAAACCAACATTTCTGCCTGCTGACCGGCAAAGCCGCCGGCGAAATCATCGGCAGCAACATAAGCGAAGTTGGGCTTGATCTGCTGCCACAATTTTTCGCGCACCTGCACGAAAACATCCTTAAAACCGGCTATCACAGTGAAGAGATTACTACCGAAATCCGGGGCGAAAAACGTCACCTGATTCTGGTCAGCAAACTCCTTGAACTCGACAGCCAACCAGCGATTCTTTCTTCAACCATCGATATTTCAAAAAGGCGATATGCCGAAGAGGC
Organism: Candidatus Rifleibacterium sp.; assembly: GCA_035352635.1. Classification (GTDB taxonomy): domain Bacteria; phylum Muiribacteriota; class Ozemobacteria; order Ozemobacterales; family Ozemobacteraceae; genus Rifleibacterium. Next base: position 10,969 of record DAOPYA010000078.1, on the reverse strand, counting down.
CCTTAAACAAAACGAAGAGAATCTGCGGGTTACCTTGAATTCAATTGCTGACGCAGTTATAGCAACCGATATGCGCGGAAACATCACCCGCATCAACCCGGCCGCCTGTAACATGACAGCATGGTCGCCTGATGAGGCCATCGGGCGACCGCTTGGCGAAGTTTTTCATATCGCTGACGCCAACTCGCATGCAAGCCTTGAGGGCCTGACCGCTGAGTTCCTGAACACTGGCGAAATGGCCGGCACCTGCACCGATACCCTGCTGTTGGCCCGTGACAGCAAAGAGCACCTGATAAACCACTCTGGCACCACCATCAGAAACGATGCTGGCACCGCCATCGGCATGGTGCTGATTTTCCGTGATGTGACTGAAGAGCACACGCTGCAGGAACAGTTGCGGCATTCCCAGAAAATGGACGCGATCGGCAAACTGGCCGGCGGTATCGCCCATGACTTCAATAACATGCTTGGCGGCATTATCGGGGCGGCCGAACTGCTCGGCCTCACCGTTCAAAAAACTTCACCCGAAGGCAAATATCTGAAGGTGATACTCGACGCTTCAGAACGAGCCGCCCAGTTGACCTCAAAGCTTCTCGCCTTTGCCCGTCGCCAGCCAGTAATATCATCGCCCCTGAACTTGCTCGACCCACTCAACGAAGCCATCGACCTGCTGCAGCGAACGGTCGATCGCCGCGTCAGAATCGAAAAAATCTTTTCTGCCGAAACCCTGAACGTTAATGGGGATTTTTCACAGCTGCAGAGCGCCTTTTTGAACCTGCTGATCAACGCTTCCCAGGCTATGTCAGAAGGCGGCACCATTTTTGTATCTTCAAAAGCAGTCGATCTCGACGCCTATTATTGCGAGGCTTCGCCATTCACGCTCAAACCCGGCCAATTTGCCGAAATTGAGATACGCGACACAGGGTACGGCATTCCCAAAGAAAATCTGCAGCGAATTTTTGAACCGTTTTTTACCACCAAGGCCCAGGGCAAGGGCACCGGGCTGGGCCTGGCTGCCGTATTTGGTACAATGCAACAACATGACGGCGCCATCAATGTTTACAGCGAAGTCGGCATCGGAACATGCGTGCACGTGCTTGTGCCGCTTCTTCAGAATGCGACTCTGGTCGAAGTTTCCGAACCCCCTCAACCCTTGCGCGGCAGCGGCCGAATTCTCATCATTGACGATGAACCGATGATGCGCATCATCGCAGGCGGGATTCTCGAAGACCTCGGGTATGAGGTGCTGACAGCTGAAAACGGTCGACAGGGCCTCGAAGTATTTAAGCAATCTGACAAAAGCATCTCACTGGTGATTCTAGATATGATCATGCCCGAAATGAACGGTCGGGAATGCTTTTTCGAACTGAAAAAAATCGCGCCAGACCTGCGCCTGATCATCTCTTCAGGCTTCACCCGCGACGAAGATCTCGAAAAAATGAAGGCTGCCGGCGCCGGCTGGTTTATCAGAAAACCTTTCAGAATCGCTGATCTTAGCCAGATCGTGCACGAAGCCATGACCTCGTGATTATCAATCTTTAAGAGCGCCGCTGGTTATGCCTTCGATTATCTCTCTCTGAAAATACCAGAAGATAGCGATGACCGGCAATGAACTGACGGTAGCGCCGGCCATCATTGCCCCCCAGTCAGTGCCATAAGGCCCCTGGGCAAACATCGCCAGGGTGACCGGCAGAGTGCGAACCGCTGCCGTATCGGTCAAAATCAGCGGAAACAAAAACGAATTCCAGTTAACGATCGCAGTGTTGATAATCAGCACGGCAATTGCCGGCTGGCTCAATGGCGCAATGACGCGCAGCAATATTCCAACTTCGCCTGCACCATCGACCCGGGCGGCGTCTTCGAGGTCATGGGGCAGACCTTCAATATACTGCTTCATCAGAAACAAATTAAAACCATCGGCGCAGAAGGGCAGAATCAGCGCCCAAAGGCTATCATGCAGCCCCAGCCTTACCATGAGATCGAGCATTGGAATCATCAGCGCCTGCTTCGGAACCATCAGGGTGGCCATAATTGTCCAGAACAGGAGGTTTCGCAAAGGGAAGCGGTAGCGTGCCAGGGCATAACCCACCGTCAGGGAAAAGATGATATTGCCGGCCAGAACCACGGTCAAGACCAGCATACTGTTTAAAAGTGCAGTTGGAAACCCGGCTTCCCCAAGAACCAGACGATAAAAATCAAAAGTAAAGAGGCCGTTTCCGTCAGACATGCCTGGTTCATGGCGCAGAATCGAGCGCACCAGCATATAAAGCCATGGATAAAGGTAACTGAAAGACAGCGCCGCCAGCACCGCATACAGCCCAAGTTGTCTGCCCCTGCCCTCCTTCATTGCCTGGCTCCTTTGAGAATGCGCATCTGAACGATGGAAAACCCGAGAATCACCGCCAGCAGCACAAAGGAAATGGCCGAAGCATAACCGGTCTCGTGATAGCGAAATGCGGTTTCATAAAGGTGGTGCACCATGGTATTAGTGGTGCCAACAGGGCCGCCGCGTGTCAGGGTGAAGACTTCCGGAAACACCTGCCAGGTGCGGATGGTGTTGACCGTCAGAATAAAAATAGTCATGTAATGTATCTGCGGCAGGGTGATATAGCGAAACAGCTGCCATTCATCGGCACCGTCAACCTCTGCCGCTTCATACAACTGGCGCGGTACTGCCTTTATGGCCGCAAGATACAGCACCATGTAGTAGCCAGTCCAGGCCCAGATGGTCATCAGCATGATCGCAGGCAGAGCCAGACCCTTCTCGACCAGCCAGGCATGACCAGGCAGCCCGAACAGTTCCATCAAACGGTTCAGCATGCCGACCGGCGAATAAAAAGACTTGAAGATCGTCGCGGTAACCACGATCGACACAATCGACGGCAGAAAAAATATCGAGCGAAAAACCTGACTGCCACGCCGAACCGAATTAATCATCAACGCCAGAATCAACGCCAGAATGGTGGTAAATGGTGTCGTTCCGATAACAAACAGCAGAGTATTCACGAAAGACTGGGCGAATTCGCGATCATGAAAAAGCCGGCCGTAATTTTTCAAGCCCGCGAAGGCAGCGGTTTCCGGGCGAAAAATGTCATGGTCGAACAGGCTGAGCAATAATGAAAATGCCAGCGGGTACAGCCAGAAAACCAGAAAAGTTACAAGCCATGGCGACAAAAATAGCAGCACCCGTTGCGACCGAATGATAGGGCCGGCCGCATCAGCAGATGTGCGTGGTTGTCGATATCTCTGCACAGCAAAAATACCGAGCAGAGCCGCAAGCAAAGCGCCACAACCAATGAGCGCCAGCAGAAAAATCGGCAAACCAACAGCTGGCAACCCCGAAGACAAGGCAGGTGCATCAACCGCGACTGGCGGCTGAGAAGCACTCTGAGACGGCAACAACCCCCGGGCGCGCAGTTGTTCCACTTCCAGGGCCATTTCGGCAAAAACCAGATTGACCCCGGTTCCGTACATGGCCTTTTCGATGGCCGTATTGAGCACCTTTTCAATTTCGATCCAGGCAGGGTGCAATGGTGGGTGCACCGCGGTCTTCATCTGCTCGACGAACACCGCGAGACGCGGGTCGCTGAAAAGTGGGTCGCGGTAAGCGGCACGGTGGGCCGGAAAACTGACCAGGGCCTTGCGGGTAATCGGCATGGTATTCTCAGCCAGGCTGAGAAAACGCATAAATTCAACCGCCAGAGCCGGGTTACGGCAGTTTTTGAATAAAACCAGAACCTGCCCACCAAGAAACGAAGCCGAAAAGCCACGATCTGGCGCCGGTTTTGGCAGCAACGCCACCCCAAAATCTAATGCCGGCGCATCTTTGGGAAAATCAGCAAAATTCCAGGAACCGGAAACAGTCAGGCCGATCTTGCCGCTCTTAAAAGCCTCATCAAGCAGATCCTGTTTCTCGAGATAGCTGAATTGGCTGAGTTTAAGATAAAATTCGAGCGCCGCCCGAGTCGCCGGGCTGTCGAAAACGAACTGGCCGTTCTTATCAAGTATCTCACCGCCATTGCCCCACACAAAGGGCATGAACTTTTTATAGAGAACATGACCCTCTCCGGCATTCATACCAAAACCGAAAATCCCCCGGGCCGGGTCATGCATGCGGCGTGCCGCGTCGAGAAGTTCAGGCCAGGTCTGCGGCGGTCGGGCCGGGTCCAGCCCTGCCATTTTAAAAAGACCGCGATTATAAAACAACACCCGGGTACTGACCAGCCACGGAACGCCATAGATACGCCCCAGCCTGCTCACAGGTTCCCACATCTGGTAATCGGCTGCCAGATCTTTCACCTGGTCGGTCAGGTCGAGTAACGCCCCCCCAGCCGAAAAACGGCCCATCCAGGTTGAGCCTAGTTCGCAAATATCAGGGGCCATGCCGTTAGCGAGCGCCACCACGATCTTATCAAGCCCGTTGCCCCAGTTTATCTGCTCGTTGCGAATCCTAACCCCGGGGTGGGCCTTCTCGAACTTCTCAATCACCGGCAGAATGAACTCCGGGTTCCAGAAGTTCCAGAAAACAAGCTCGTCAGCAGCGCCGGCTCTGGCACCAGGCAAAATCAGCATCAATACCAGAATGAATTGCAATATCCGCCGCACTGTCGACCTCGCTGGCCCGATGCATTCTGACCCGACGCCAGATGCTGCACCCGAAAAATCAATACACGCCTGTATAGCAGCTGCAACAGTCAAAAGCAAGAAGTTTCGACCCCTGGTTCAGCAGCGGCACTTCAATTGCCGGGAAATAGAAAACCGGGCCCCCGGTTTTTCGAAAACTGGAAGCCCGGTCAGTTTTGCAGTTAATTCCCTGCAGGGGCTGGCGCAGGTGCTGGAGCTGGAGCCGGGGCTGGAACCGCTGGCGCAACAACTGCCGGGGCAGCAGTTTCGCAGGCGCCACAACTGAATGCGCCTTTAAGAGTGCCAACAACACTGGTACACATGGTCGGGCTGGTGAGCAGGCCGATTATAAACACAACCAGAATGGCGAGCAGCAGATAAAGATTCCAGGGAGTTTTCTTTTCGGCGAAGGGGTCGTCGAGAGAACGGGTCGAGCCCTTCGGCAATTCAGCCATGTTGGTCAAGGTTTTGCCAAAAGCCATGTTGATCTGAGCACGGGTGTTGACCGCCCAGCCGTTGGCATCGAGAATAGCGCCAAGATTGCGCTGCCGCAAACGCATGGCTGCCAGAATCATCGAAGGCCCTGAAATCAGCAAAAGAATGCCGATAATCGCGAGAGGCATCTGCCACCAGGTGAGAGCCATAAATCCTGATACCACCGACGCTACCGCCGAACCGATGGCGGCAAGAGCGAGGCCGATAGCTGCAAAAATACCGGCGAATTTGCCCACATCAAATGGAGCCGGCGGCGGCGGGGCGGCGGCAGGCTTGGGGGCTTCGAGCTTTGCCCCGGCATCGCTAACCGATGACGACAGCGAATCGGTCATCGACTTGTCTTTTGAAGCGGCGAATTTTTCGATCTGCTCGTGAATCATACGGCCCAGGCGCTTGTATGGTGCCCAGAAGGCTTGTCTGATGCTGATCGGGTGGTCGATGATCTTGACGATGGTGGCATCCCAGTAGTTGCCTTTGCGGTCAACAAATAAACCATTGCGGCCAACCAGCAGCTGGTCAGAATCACCATCGGTGAAGGCGGCGGCAATGACCATCTTTTCTGATGAACCCTGCCTTACACAGTCGCAATAGACCAGGAAAGTATTACATGAAATCGCCATGGCACTGTGCTTGCCCATGTCTTCAACTTTTACGCACAAATCGCAACTGCGGCTGTCCATGAACAGGGTGCCGGCCTGAAAAACCGCCCGATTTTTGCCGCCATAGAAATCTTTAAAAACGACAAAATTGTTAAGCAAAGTGTAAAGATAGCGATAGAAGCGCACCAGTCGATCAACATTGGCAATGGCGTTGAATTCAGCTTCAACCGCCTTGTCTTTGGCGATCAGCTCGCGAAGACCCTTTTCGAGATTGCCGGCGAGAATTTCTTTGACTCTTGCCAGGCCGAGCTTCTCGACTGCCGCGCCGGCCTTACCGGCCAGCCAGGCTTCGTATGGTGCAAACTGGCTGCGGATTTTTAACCACTGCCCTTCGGTCAGTTTTAAACCTTCGCCGGCCAACGGCCTGGCAACCTGATCGGCAAAGTCAGCCAGAGCTTGGGCCCAGGCCGGGTTAACCTTTTCGGTCATCGGCAAAACGCTTTCAGCACTGATCATGGCCAGCGGCAGTTCTTTTAATTCAGCGGTTTCGGCAGAAAGGCTTTTTCTGAGGAGGGCTACATAATCGCCTTCGAGCGCCGAAGAGGCGGCAGAATAGCGTGCATCGTAAGCCACGAGGCGGCAGCGGGTAAAATAGTCATCAATGCGAGACTTAACCGCCAGATATAGTTGCGCCATCTTGGCAGTTGTGGCACCGGCAAACAAAATGCCTGCATCTTCGCCCTTTTTCTGCCAGGCCGCGTAAGCATTGGCTTCAGCCATAAAAGCATCAAGACGCGCCCCTGAAATCCCGGGTTTGCCGCTGCGGTCAACTTCGCCGCCAAGACAATCAATGATTTCGCCGACCAGTTTGCGCGTGGGTTCGTCAGGTGCCACTTCTGCCGGTATAATGCCGTCACCGTTGAAGGTGGTGGCAACAAAAATCTTCTGGGTATCACCAAGATCGGCAAGGGAAATGGCCGTTTCTTTTTGTTTGCCGAGATTCGCAAGAATCTGCCGGGCTGAAGCAAGCAGGGCTTTGCCGTCGGGGGTTGCATCATTGATGCAGTCGAGGGGCATGGCTTCAAGGGGCTTTATCAAAACATCGGGGTTTTTCAGAACCGAGCAGACCCACTGCAGGCCGGCCAGCAGTTCAGGAATCTTTACCCGGCGATCGTTATCGCTGTCGAGGTACTCGAGGGCTTTGGCGTCGAATTCGATATTGCTGGTCGGGCAGGCCATGGCCGCCCAGAGTTTCGGATCAAGAGAAGCCAGCGACTTCAGGTCGTCGCCGGTTTCGAGGCCGACCTGGTCGATGCCACCGTATTTATAAAATTTCCAGCGGTGTACACCAGTATTTTCTGACATTTCGTTGCCCTCCTGAATTTGAGTTCGCAAAATGTTACCCTAAACCCACCGAAAGCTCAAACGGTAAAATTCTGAAATACCCAACATGACAAATGAATGGCCCGAAACCCGAAACCAAACTGACCGTGCAAAAAAGTTTCTGGCAACAGTCGATAAAGAGTGTTATCATCACCACAATTTTCGGGTAAGCTTGATACCGACAGACGTGGAGCCTGCATATGATTGATTTTCTCAGGGTCGCCACCAGCGATGCCATTCACAAGACCGCCGAACTGGCAGCCGAAATCTGGCGCGAACACTACCAGCCGATCATTGGCGCGGCACAGGTTGACTACATGATCAGCAATTTTCAGAGTGTGGCCGCCATCACCTCGCAGCTCGACAAGGGCGAACTGATTTATTTCTTAATCCGCTACGACGGAATTCCGGAAGGCTATTTCGCTATTTCGGTGCGCCAAGACGAAGTTTTTCTCAGCAAACTTTATATCAGACAGGCAATGCGCGAGCGTGGCCTGGCCAGAAAAGCACTTGATTTCATCAAAGGTGTAGCTGCCGAAAACTGCCTGAAACGTATCAGTCTGACCGTCAACCGTAACAACCACCTGGCACTGCAATCCTATGAAAAACTTGGGTTTGTGTCGCATGGCACTGCGGTCACTGACATTGGCGGCGGTTATGTCATGGATGACTATCTTCTGGCCCTGCAGCTGAAGTAATCAAGGCCCGGGCCTCAGTCTGCCAGTCTTTGAAGCCATCAAGACTGCGACGAAATTCATCGGGCAAAAAGTCTGAATAGAATATCTGCTGCCCCTCTTCAGGGAGCTGTAGAATCAAGGCCCAGGCATGCAGCAGATGGTGGTTTGCACCCATTTTTTCGAGATCTTCAGGCTGCAGGTCGTCGTTGCAGCGCTTGATAAAATAGCGGCCATCGTGGGCGTAGAGCTTATCGCCCACCACCGGAAACCCCAGATGAGCCAGATGAGCCCTGATCTGGTGTTTTCGACCCGTTTCGAGTCGCGCCAGCAAAAGACTGCGCCCCTCATGTACCCCAAGACGAAAAAAAACCGTTCGGGCATCGCGCCCCTCACCTGGCCCGGCCGGCAGCATCTTGTAGCGCACTGGCGCGATACCGGCTTCTTTGAGAGGCAGATCAACTTTGAGCATTGCCTGAGCGAACTCACCTTGCACGAGCGTCAAATAAAACTTTCCGGTAATTATCTGGTTGGGATCACGGCGCAGGCGACGATTTTTGAAGGGTTTCTTCATATAGAGCATCAGCCCGCTGGTCTCGCGGTCAAGTCGATGCATCGGGTTGAGCCACGGCATTTGCTCGTCGCGGCGCAATAAGGCTGTCATAGTCTGAAAAATAAAGCGATGATTGCTGTGCACCGGCAGGTCGGCCGGCTTGCTGACCAGAATGAGATTATCGTTTTCCCAGATTTTATGGTAGGCGATGTCGAGGTCGCGCTCATAAAAGTCGGGAATATTGAACTGCAGTTCATCACCGCTGAGCAACACCTGTTGCGGCTCGACCGGCCCGCCATTGACCAGCAGTTGCCCGCCCGCAATCCTTTCCAGCCAGAAGGTGCGGTCCTGATATGTGAACCGCCTGACCAGCGAATCAATAAGGGTTTCGCCGGCATGCTGGTCGGTAATTTTTGACTTCAGTTCGAGGCGGCAATACATATTCAGCCCTGTTTTTTTTCGAGCGCTTCCCAGCGTTCAAGCCAGACCATCAGCTTTTCTTCAAGTTCGAGCAGATGGTTGTGCAGTTCGCCGGCATTCTCACCCGATTTATAAAAGATCGGGTCGGCCAGCTTCGTCTGCAAGTCAGAAATCTCAGCTTCAGTGGCGCTGATCAGACCTGGCAGAGCCTGCAATTCCTGCTTTTCTTTAAAAGTCAGGCGGCTCGGACGATTGTCGGGCATACTGCTTCTGACCGCCTGTTGCTGCGCCGCCTTTTCGGCATCACGGGCCTTCTGCAGATCGTCTTCACGCGCCTTGCGCTCGCTCATCCACTCATCATAACCGCCGACGATTTCTCTGACTTCGCCATTACCGGCAAAAACAACGGTGCTCGAAACAACGTTGTTCAAAAAGGTGCGGTCATGGCAGATCAGCAGCACCGTACCGCTGAATTCGACGAGCATTTCTTCAAGCATTTCGAGGGTTTCGATATCAAGGTCATTGGTCGGTTCGTCGAGCACCAGCACGTTTGCAGGCGTGGCAAATAACCGGGCAAGCATGACCCGGTTGCGCTCGCCGCCCGATAAAACGCTGATTCTGGTGCGGGCACGTTCAGCAGTGAACAAAAAATTCTGCAGATAGGTGATGATATGCACGTTTCGACCGTTTACTTCAACCGTATCGCCGTTCGGCTGCACGTTTTCCCAGACAGTCTTCTGCTCGTCGAGGCCGGCGCGCATCTGGTCGTAATAAACTGTTTCAAGGCTGGTGCCATAAAAGATCTCGCCCGACGAAGGCTGCAATTGGCCCAGCAACAGTCTCACCAGGGTCGTCTTGCCGCATCCGTTCGGCCCGACAACCCCAATTTTATCGCCCCGGCAGATCTTCAGCGAAAAGCCGTCGATTATCTTCCTGTCTGCGTAAGCGAAGCTGATATTTTCGGCCTCAATAACATCGCGCCCGGAATCAGCCGCCCTGCTGATCTGCATATTGACGCGCCCGGCGTGCTGACGGCGTTGCCGTCGTTCGTCGCGCATTTTTTTCAGAGCCTTAACCCGACCCTCGTTACGGGTGCCTCGGGCTTTAACACCCTTCCTGATCCAGACTTCTTCCTGGGCAAGTTTTTTGTCAAAACGCTCCCAGTCTTTCGTTTCAGCGGCAAGCACTTCTTCGCGGCGCTGCAGAAAAGTGTCGTAATTGCATTCCCAGTCGTAGATACGGCCACGGTCAAGCTCAACAATGCGGTTGGCCAGGCGGCGCAGCAGCATTCGGTCATGGGTCACAAAAAGAATCGTTATGCCGGTGCGCAATAAAAAGTCTTCGAGCCAGGCGATGGTATCGATATCGAGATGGTTCGTAGGCTCATCGAGCAGCAGAACATCAGGCTGCGAAACCAGGGCAGCCGCAAGAAGCACCCGGCGCTTCTGCCCGCCCGAAAGGCTTTCATACAGCCATTCACCATCAACATCCATTCGAGACATGATGCGCCCGATGTCTTCAAGGCATTTCCAGGCTTCACTGCGGTCGATCTGCTCGCGCAGGTCGTGCAGACGCGCTCCGGCACCCGGGCGGTCTTCTTTCAGTTCCTGTTCTGCGGCATGATACCTGATGATCAGCTCACCCCTGCTGCCAAGGCCGCCGGCAATTATATTAAAAGCCCGGCCGTTGAGATCTTTGGGAATCTGCTGGGCAAAATAAGAGATTCTGACATCCTGACCAGTCTGAACAACCCCTGAATCAGGCTTCAGTTCACCACAAATGGTGCGCATCAAGGTTGTCTTGCCCGCTCCGTTGCGCCCGAGCAGGCAGATTCTCTGATTTTTCTCGACCTGCAGGTTAAGATTTTCGAGAATAGCAGTACCGCTGAACGACAAATTGACATTCTGCAGCGAAACAAGCGCCATCTTCGCGGTTCTCCTGAAATCAGCCAGATTTTAGACCAACAGCATACCCCAACCCCACGCCCGGCGCCACAAAATTTATCACTCCCCCTCCCCAGTCACACCAAATTCGCAAAACACCCCGACTTCACTTGTTTTACAGGGCAAACGGAACTTTTTTTCTCCTATAGCGGTCTTACGGCATGTCAGTCGTTGCCGCCGCTTCCGCCCTCCTGGCTAACGCGGCATAATGCCGTCCTGGCAATAACGCTCTGCGATCTTCGCACCCTCATAGTTCCATCTGCTCACTCTGCTCGCACG
>DAOPYA010000077.1:6452-20337 GCA_035352635.1 Candidatus Rifleibacterium sp. | reverse complement strand
ACGCCGGGTCTGAGGTTAAGCCCGAAATGGGCGATATCGAGATGGTGAAAGAAGACGAAGGCGTGGCATGGGGTGCTGTTCACTGGCAGTATCTCGAAGACATGAGCAAGGTGACCCCCCATGAAACCAACCTCAAGCTGAAGAAAACCCTGTTCGTCAAGCGTGATACCGATGCCGGGCCAACCATCAAACCCGTCGAAGGCGTTCTCAAGGTGGGTGATCTCGTAGTCGTGCGCATCGAATTGCGTGTTGACCGCGACATGGAATTCATTCACATGAAAGACCAACGCGGCAGCGGCATGGAACCAACTAACGTCATCTCAAGATACAAGTATCAGGATGGCCTCGCCTATTACGAGGCGACTAAAGACACGGCCACCCATTTCTATATCGATTACCTGCCCAAAGGCACCTATGTGTTTGAATACGAACTGCGGGTGCAGCATGCCGGCGTTTATCAGAGTGGTATGGCCGAAATTCAGTGTATGTATGCTCCTGAGTTCAACAGCCATTCACAAAGCTTTGTCATGCAGGTTGAAGATAAATAGTCTGACCCCACCTGGGTAAATTGTGCAAAATCCGGCGTCCCCCTCGGGCGCCGGATTCTTTATTCAGGCGGCAATTCTGACGTATGCAAGGTCTCGAAGCGATCACGAGCTTCCTGATAGAGCAACTGCATGTTGTCGTTCTTCTCGACGCTTTCTGGCAATTCTTTGTAGATTTCTTCAGGACTTAATATGGCCATCGAAATATGAATACTTTTGCGCAGAAGGCCATTCGCACCATAGAACCTCACCAGAGGCAATTCCCCTGGGATTCGAATTTCGTTACCCCGGGATGCTTTTTTCCAGGTCAGGGTGCTATTTTTCTTTGCTTCGAGCTTCACAACTTCACCAGTAAATACACCTACAAAACGAACACCGGTCATTTCGGGCAGGCAAGCCATCGACTCAAGAAAAGAAGCTTCGAGAGCCAGTTCCGGCCCGGTCAGTTCAAGAGGGAAGTAAACCCATACCAGAGGCATGCCGCGCAATGATTCTGGCATCTGCTGATCATTAAACTGATAAAGTGATGCCTGCACGGTTTCAAGGTCTCCAGCCTCAATGATGCGTGCCGAATTGGCCGTAAAACTGACAACCACAACATTAGAATGCTCAGATTCGCCGGTGCCATTGACAGCTTTGACCGTATAAGTTGCGATGGTGCCGGCGGTAATCTGGTCGGTCAGGGTTACGGTATTGATAGTCGAGGGCACATTCATTACTGCGAAGCTTTGTGCCAGGTAGACCTTGTAATAAGTTGCCCCGTTGGCCACCGACCATTGAAGAGTGCAAGAGTAAGACGAGACCTGGGCCACGGCCAATATCGGGGTAGCCGGGATCAGTTGAATGATTAACGGCTCAGAAGTTTCGGAAATTCCGGTGGCATTGACTGCGCTCATCTTTACACTGACAGTTGTTCCGGCCTGTAGCCCTTCGACTTTATATTCGCTGGCATCAGCAGGAGCTGTGGCCACCACCTCGTCATTAACAATAATCTTGTAACTGATCGCACCCGCTACTGGCTGCCAGCGGATCGAGAACCATGTTGCACCGATCTGATTATCAATAAAACTGACCACCGGGCCAACAGGAAGGAGCTGCACCTTGAAAGCCTCTGAAATTGTTGATTCACCGGTAGAATTAACGGCGGTCAGTCTGAAGTTAACCAGGCTGCCGGGGGGCAGGCCAGTTATAAAAGCCTTGGTTTCAGGCGCATTAACTTCGAGCGGCAAGGTATCAGAACCCATATAAATGCGGTAAGCAGTCGCAGTATTGACTCCCAGCCAGGAGAGTTCAACTGATGCAGTACCGATCTGGCTGGCAGTTATGCCCGTTGGGGTGGCTGGTGCCATGATAATCGCGGTGGCACTTGAAACGCCCGCGACGGTGCCGTTATCGTAAGTCACGACAGCAATGCGATAGGTTCCGCCTGGCTGCAATTTGCTGACAATCTTGCTGGTTTCTTTGGTCGAAAAGCCGTAGAGAGCACTGTTCAACTGCACCTGGTAATGGGTCGATTTATTGAACTGCGGGTACAGATTCCATTCAACTTTCAGAGAACTCGAACTGAGATGGGTAATCTTGGGTTTCTGGCTGAAATATTCGTCCCGGCCTGATTTTAAGCCAGCTTCAAGCAGACTGAACAACGAAACGATTGCACAGACGACGAGAACGGCGCCCCGGATGAGCGGTTCCTTGAATTTTTTAATCATAATATTCACCAGATAACCCAAAAGATACTCCTAACTTGTTGCAGAAAAACAATAGCTGCCCTGAGCCAGAAAATTTATGCGAAAACGATGTAAAGACAAGTACTTTCGCAAAAAGGTGGCATCTATTTTTTATCAGGCCTGACCAGCCGGAAAAATTGCTTCAGATCGCGTTTTTTGCCGTTGCTCTTGCATTGCCGCGCAAATTCTGCGATTCTTTAGGCTGCTGGAATGTTAAAATCTGCGCTGAATGATCTGAATTAATTAAACTACGCCCCCCGGAGGTAGAAATGACCGGCTGTTCAAACCAGAACCCTTGCGCGTGTACATATTCGTGCGAAAAGAGGCACAAATGCTGTGAGTGCGTAGCCTATCACCGCAAGATGCGCCAGATACCCGGGTGCTTTTTTTCAGCGGCAGGCGAAAAAACCTACGACCGAAGCTATGCGGCTTTTATTGCCGAGCAGCAACATAAAAGCTGAAGAGGTTGTTTTAACCCGAAAAGGAGAGGATTATCGTGACCGGAAAACATTTTTGTGCGGCTTCAATAGTTATTTTTGGCGGAACCGGCGATCTGGCCGGCCGCAAGCTGATTCCGGCCTTGTGCCGTCTGAATAATGCCGGCCTGCTGGCCTACGATTTTCATATCTTTGCCACCGGTCGTTCAGACATGAGCACTGGGGCGTTCATCGAACACTTTATGAACCACGAGGCTGATCTGTTTAAAAAAGATAAAAGGTTTGCCGAAGGGTTTGCGGGCTTGCGCCAGCGCATCAGGTATTTGCGTGCAAACCCTGGAATGCAGAATGAACCCGAAGACTTCAGGCGGCGTTTGCAGGCAGAAGAACCAGAAGCGGCACCGGCACGACTGTTTTACCTCGCGGTTCCGCCCACCAGCATGGAAAGCTTTATCAGTCTGGTCAGGCCATTTTCTGCGGCTCGCACTGACCAGAACTGCCCTGAGCGACTGCTTGTCGAAAAGCCATTCGGCCATAACCTGGCGAGTGCCAGAGAATTAAATGCCCGTCTGCTTGAGTCTTTTTCAGAAGATCAGATACTCAGAATCGATCACTACCTCGGAAAAGAGGCGGTTCAGAACATTTTGTTCATGCGCTTTGCCAACTTGTTTTTTGAACCAGTCTGGAACCATCGCTATATTAGCAATATTCAGATTTCCTTTGGCGAAGAAATCGGCATTGGCGGTCGTGCGGGCTACTTTGACCAGACCGGCATTTTACGTGATGTCGTTCAGAACCATTTGCTGCAGGTTCTCGGGATGATAGCCATGGAACCGCCCCTTTCCCATCGCCCTGAAGACCTGCATCTTGAAAAGAACAAAGTTCTCAAGGCCATTCGCAAGTATCGCCCCGAAGAAATCGGCGCGGAAACAGTTCGAGCCCAGTATCTGCCCGGGATGCTGAAAGGTGAAATGGTTAAGGGCTACAGTGAAGAAAACGGTGTCATGGTGAATTCTTCGACCGAAACCTTTGCCGCCTGTCGTTTATTTATTGATAACTGGCGCTGGGGCGGCGTTCCCTTCTATCTGCGGGCCGGCAAACGCCTTGAGCGCAATATGACCGAGATTGTCGTCAACTTCAAACCGGTGCCCCATTCAATTTTTCCGAATCTCGCGGGCAGCATCGAGCCGAATCGCCTTTACATCAGAATTCAACCAGACGAGGGCATCACCCTGCAATTAAACTCAAAACCACCTGGAATGGAAATGCAGGTTACCGATGTGGGGCTAAAGTTTTCTTATGAAGCCGAATTTGGCGAATACCGGCCTGATGCATACGAAAGGTTGCTGCTCGATTCTTTGCAGGGCAGTTCAGCTCTCTTTCTCAGCAACAGCGAGATTGAAGAATCATGGAAATTTATTGATCCGATCATTGAGGGCTGGCAACAGTTTAATCAGCCGATGTTCACTTACCAGGCAGGCACTCACGGCCCGATAGAAGCATGCCAACTTCTTGAAAAGCATGGGCATCGCTGGCGCCCATCGGAGGGCCGATGCTGCCCCTGAACCACCAGTTTATCCTTATCGATGAACCGCATGCCTATGCCGATGCTGCTGCCAAAGCGGTTGCGGCCAATGTGCAGTCGAGCGCAACCAGACCGTTTCTCATCAGCCTGTCGGGCGGTTCGACCCCCTTTCCGGTTTATCAAAAACTGGCACCAATGCTTGCCCAAAGCGGCATTGCCAATAATTGTTTCTGGATGCAGACTGACGAACGACTTGTTGATGCAGACGATGAACGCAGCAACCAGCGCGGCATCATGGCAAGCCTCATGGCCGGTGGGTTTCTGGCGCAATCATCTTTTTTCGCAGCTCCGGTCGGCCGAGGTCTTGCGATACCATCAGAAAGCGCATTTGCCGAGTTGTGCCAGAGTTACCAACGGTCTTTGCTTGGCCTGCCTTCTGAAATCAGGCCCCCTGCCCCGATTGATCTTCTGCTGCTCGGTGTTGGTGCCGATGGGCACACCGCCTCGCTGTTCACTGATACCGACTGGCAGAAACGCTCTTCAGACAGCGGCTTTGCAGTATTTAGTTCTGCTAGCCAGCCCGAACCAAGACTCAGCCTCACCCTCGAACGCATTCTGCAGGCCCGGCAGATCATTTTTATGGTGAGCGGCGCCAGCAAGGCTGCAATTCTGCAGAAAATCTTCTTTGAACCTGACGACAGTATCCCGGCAGCCTATATTGCCACCCGCAAAAAGGCTCTCTGGATACTTGACAGTGAGGCCGCCGGCCGAAATCTGGCTCGCCTGATTACTTCCGGAAACCTGCGCTTCGAGGCCTGATACCCCATGCTGACTGACAAAGAAATCATTTTTATCGACGATTACCTTGTGGCAATCAATAAGCCGGCAGGGCTGCTGGTTCACCCGAGTTACATTGACAGCAGCGAGAACGAGAGTGCCATGAAACTGCTGCGCGACCTGCTTGGCCGCTGGGTTTACCCGGTACACCGCCTCGACAAGCCGACTTCTGGAATTCTGGTCTTTGCGCTGTCGAGCGAAATAGCGCGGCTGATGACCGAAGCTTTTACTGGCCGAACCGTTACAAAAACGTATCTGGCGCTGGTCAGAGGCTGGGCAAAAGAACACGAAACCATTGTCTACCCGCTCAAAGACCTGTGGGACAAAATTACCGACCCTGACCGGCAGAAAGAAAACCCGGCCCGGGAAGCCGTTACCGAATACTGGCGTCTTGCAACTACCGAGGTGCCCATCGCCGTTCGCCCCCACCCTACCGCCCGTTATTCATTGCTGCAGATCAGCCCGCACACCGGGCGCAACCGACAGATTCGCAGGCACATGAAACATATATTTCACCCGGTAGTTGGCGATCATCAGCACGGCGATGGATTTCACAACCGCATGCTCGAAGAATATGCCGGCTGCAGGCGACTGATGCTGCATGCGGCTGAATTATCATTTCACCACCCGGTTACTGAAACCTCGCTGCAGCTTAACGCCCCACCCGGCAGCGATTTTGAGCAGGTTCTTAACCGCTTGGGGCTAACGGCTGCAACAGCGCCAGACAACCCTCAGCAAGCTTAAGGCATGGCGATATAGGCGCCCATCCCCATCATAAGCAGACCAAGAATGCCATAAAAAATCCTGGCTCCATCCCGGCCAAAAATTGCTACAAAAAAGCGGGCTTTGCGGTGTTCCATAAACCAGTCAAAGTCTTTCCAGGCACAGAATATAGAAAAAAGGCCGGCCAAAACCGCGAACAATGCCGAGAAGACAGTTTCATTCATAATGGCTCCTGGTAATAAATCAGAGGCTGGTTCAGAGTATGGTTCAGGTAAACACCTGATCTCCTACCGGTATTATATCAGATTCAAAAAAGCCGGGGCAATTGTCAAAACCGACTTCAGGATAAACGCAATTTAATGCTGAATTCACGCGTATTTACCCAAATGAGAGCAGGCATAAGCCCTCGCAAAATGCGTGCAAACTCAAGTTGGTGCATCGCTCTGCAACAGACTTAAAGACTTTGCTGGCTGTTTGCGGGAAAATGTATTCTGACTGAAAAAATCAGGGTATAATCAGTACAAAAAGCTTTCAGGAGAAAAGATATGATGATTCCATGGATCTATTTTCTTAAAGAAGAGGAGCAGCTTTTGCTCGAAGGGTTTACCAAGAAATGGGTCATTAATGGCCCCGGGCAGGTTTTTGTCAAACCGTTCATCAGCGCCCGTATCAGAATGGGTGTCAGCCTTTCTCCTACAGAATTCGTAAAAATACGCGACCTGCTTACGGGTGAGATAAAGGTCGAAAAGGGGCCGTGCTTTTTCTTTCTGCAAGCTTATGAAGAGCTGGTCAAAAAGTTTGATGTGATAGTTTTGCAGCAAAACGAGTATGTCAGGCTGATCGATCGTTCGACCGGGGCATTAAGAGTAGTGACTGGGCCGAACAATGTGGTATTGACCGCGAACGAAGAGATCCTTGAAAAGCCCAGCAAAGGCATTAACATTGACGAACACACCGCAGTGCTGGTTCGCAATACTACCGATGGTTCTCTGAGTCTGGTTACCAAAAACCAGGTCTTTTTTCCCGCAGCCAGCGAAGAAATTGAAGATGTCAGACGCAAAATTCTGCTCGAAAACCACCAGTCAGTGATCATAAAGGGCAAAGACGGCCGGTTTCGCATCATCAGCGGCAACCAGAGCGAAAACGCCTTTTTCCTGCAACCATACGAAACCCTGGTGGCCATGAACTGGTCATCTGGCATTCACAAAGAAAAGCGCGACCTCAAGATTACTCACATTGATTCAAGGCCGAAGTTCATGTGGTATGAATTTGGAGTACGCACCAAAGACAATGTTGAGCTGATTCTCGGGGTGACGTTCTTCTGGCAGATCGACAGCATCGAAACCATGATAAAAACGACCGACGATGCCCCTGGCGACATCTGCTCGCACGCACGCAGCATGATCATTCAGTCGGTATCAAAAGCGACCCTCGAATCTTTTCTTGACAGCTTCAACGACATTGTTAAAGAAGCCATCAATGATAGTAGCGACCCATTTTATAAGCAGCGAGGCGTGCGCATACATTCAGTTGAAGTGCGCTCGGTAGGCTGCAAAGAAGAGAGCACTCAGGTCATCTTGCAGGAAATAATTCAAGAAACCACCAACCGCTTAAACCGCCTGCTGAAGCAACAGAGCGAAAACGAAGTTAAACTGAACGAGGTAAAGGGAAACCTCGATATCGAGCGGCAAAAGGGTGAGCTGATCAAAATTCAGCGCGAGAATGCCATAAAAGAAGCCGAAATGCACGGCGAATGCGAAGCCGTTCGTGTGGCAAAATTCTTTGAGCTGCTGGCCGATTCGTTATCAGAAGCCGAAAAAATAAAAATCTTCAATACTCTCAAAAAAGTTGAGTATATCGACAAACTCGGTCGCAGCAACGCCAATATGTTTTTCACCCCCAGCGACATCGACCTGCGTATCGAAGCAACCCGTGGTTCCTGAGTTGGTGATCTCTCACCGATTCGACGGCGCGGCCATCAGTCGGGTTGCCTTAAAACATTCGACAAGCTCTCAGATATAAGCAAAAAACCCTCTAAGCCTGCTACTAAAGCAGATTCAGAGGGCTTTTTGTTGCGCAGTTTAAAAAGTCAGGCAGCGTGGCAGACGTCGTAATCAGGGCAACGACCTTCTGCGGTCTGGCATTCAAGCAATCCCTGGCTTTTGCCGGCACAGGCCATTTTCATACCGGTCTGACGCCGGGATTTGCGGTTAAGCTCAATTTTTTCCTCGCGCAGCTTTACTACCTGTTCATCAGAAAGGCGACTTGGATTTATCATTACTGTAGTTCCTCCAGGATGCTTGTTAAAACCAACTTGTGCAAAAATACATGGTTCAGACATTTTTTTCAACTCAATTCTGTCGCTTCAAGTAGCATGAAAAAAAAAAGTGCGATATAATCAACGGCAATGAATAATACTTCGCCATACCTGGAAGGCACTGACGAAATAATTCCTTGCGGCTCTGCCTGCGAGGCGCTGAACTTTTTGCAGCAGATTTATCATTCGGCGCCAATTGGTATGATCGCAATCAGTGCTGACTTCAAAGTTATCAGACTGAACAAGCGCATGGCCGACTTCGCCGGGAAAAACTCATCAAGCTGCCCGGGCCAGCACGTTGACCAGCTTTTTCCGATGGCTGCCGGCAAGATGAGAGAAGTAGCCACCCGGGTTCTCGAGCATAGAGCACCGCTGTTGAACGAAGAACTCGGTTTCAGCATGCAAAATCAGCAGGTTTTCTGGGTGATCAATGCCTACCCGGTAACCTATGATGCCGGCAATAACCTTACCGTGAGCCTTATTATCCATGACATCTCTGCGCTGCGCAACGCCCAGATAAATCTTGAAGCAGCCTGCCAGAAGATTCAGTCTTTGCAAGATAAGCTCAAACAAGAAAACCAGGCTCTTAAAGCTCAGATTAGCGATAATCTTTCTGGGCATGAAATGATTGGCAGCAGCAAGGCACTCAAACAAGTTTTTTTTCAGGTTCATAAAGTTGCGCCCACCGAAGCAACGGTTCTGATCACGGGTGACACCGGCACCGGCAAAGAACTTGTCGCCCGCGAAATTCATCGTTGCAGCCGACGGGCCGCCCAACCATTGATTGTCGTCAATTGCGCGGCATTACCCGCCAACCTTATCGAAAGCGAGCTTTTCGGCCATGAGAAGGGCTCTTTCACTGGCGCCATTGCCAGAAAAATTGGGCGTTTCGAAGTTGCGAGCGGGGGTACGATTTTTCTCGACGAAATTGGCGAAATGCCCCTGGAATTGCAGAGCAAGCTGCTACGGGTTCTTCAGGAAAATCAACTTGAGCGGATTGGCAGCACCCGGCAGATCAATATCGACGTCAGGGTTATCGCTGCCACCAATCGCAATCTTAAAACCCAGGTTGCGGGCGGCAGGTTTCGTGAGGACCTTTTTTTCAGGCTCAATGTGTTTCCGATACACCTGCCGGCTCTGAACGAACGCGAGGGCGATGTTATAGAAATCGCCACCAGGTTCATGCAACAATTCGCCCGCATGCAGGGCAAAACGATCACCAGTATCGCCCCTGATTCAATAGCCCGCATGCAGAGCTATTCCTGGCCCGGAAACATCAGAGAACTCAAGAATCTGATCGAACGTGCCGTGATTTTGTGTCAACATGACACACTACAGGTTGACCTTCCCGAACCATCGACCCAGTGCGGCGATTCGAGTCATCAACCCACCGGCGCGACCAGACAGAATCTCAACGATGTGGAAAAAGCACACATCCTCAAAGTGCTTGATTCAAGTCGCTGGCGAATAAGAGGCGCTGGTGGTGCGGCTGAGGTGCTGGGTATGAAACCAACCACCCTTGAATCTAAAATGGCACGCCTTGGCATCAAACGCAGTCCTAATCGCTAGTTCACAAAAGTGGCACAGCTTTTGCGAATAATAAAAGTGTAGGCGAAAACAAAGTTTGATGAAAGGCGGCAGGCCATGATTATCATGTTCAATCTTATGGTTATCTGGGTTCGGTTCATGATGTTTGTATCTGCCGTTAAACATGCGGTAGCGACCCACAGTAAGCCACTGCCAGTCTGCCGCTGATACATCAGACTCGAAAAATTACCTTCAAACCTCTACCAGTTCTTATTACCAGTTCTCGTCTCATGGGGTATCGCACACAGAGTCGTATCATAGCAACAGTAAGCCGTAGAATTTTCGCAGCAAAAATTACATTCTCTGGTCAAAGCATTATAATCGCGAAGCAGTAGCAGATAAAAAGAATTATCACTTTTAATCACACATAACCCCGCAACAGCCACACCGGAAACGGTGTGGCTGTTGTTATTCGGGGCTTAATCTGCCAGAGTATTTTGCGATTGCACAAAAGCGACCGGCTGCTATACTATTAAGCAATGCAAAGATTATTAGCAATCATATTTTTTTTGTTGGTAGCCAGCCAGGGGTCAGCGTGTAGCCTAGGTCTGCATGACTGGGTGCTGAGTTTTGACCAGCGCATGCCCATATCAGGCCCTCTCTTGCCCGCCCACGAGTTTTCGATTCTCACCGCCAGGTTTGTGCCCTCTGAACTCAGCAAGCTTCTCTGGGTAAACGATGGTGATTTTTCGACTTCTCTGGTTGCATCTCTAAAGAGCAACATCAAAACCTGGGCAGCTGAACTGCCGTTCAAGCCGATCGACCGGCAGAAGCTTGCGGGCAGCGCAATTTCTTCAACAACGGCTGTTATCGAACCGGTTAATTATAATTTGCGCGTAGTTCTATTCAGAGACCGGCTGTCAGGTTACCGCTGCCAGCAACTGGTTCTGATTCAAGAAGGCTGGCTGCGGGTCGCCCTGCCGTCAGCAACTGCGCCAGTTGCCGAGCAATACAACGCCAGAGCCTGGCTGTCGATTTTTTATTACGACGCACCCGTGCCAGGGCAGATAATGAGTATTAACTTTTTCCCGGTGGCAGGGCATAGCAAAGAATTGTTTCTTGATGAACCTCTGGTAATGAACCTGCTCGCCCACAATCTCATTCAGAGGCGGCCAGCAGAGTATGTTTCGCCATGGCCGGACGGGTTTCCCGAGCTGCCGCAATAATTACTGCAAATTCAGATAAATGTCATGCAACGTAAAACTTGCTCCATTGTTCACCTGGCTGTACCCCCAGTTCAGAATTTCGGGGTGAGCAGGGTCGGCCGGCAGTTCGAAAAGATACTGTCGCCTGGGTGGTTCAGGCGGCGGAAGCGGAGAAACCAGGTGATTCAATAATGCAGGGTAACTGCCGGTATCTGCCTTATATTCCATTAAGACTTTTTTTAAGGAATACAGGTTGGCACGCATGACAGAATCTTTGCTCTGGCCGACGTAATCCTGGTAATATGGCACTGCCAGCCCGGCGAGAGCAGCAATTATGCCAATTACAAGAAGCAATTCAAGCAAAGAAAAGCCGCGATGCTTACCATTCTGAGTATAACGAGTCATCGATTGCCTTCTTCCAGCCGTTTACCCCGGCTGCCGGGTATCTTACATCAAAAACCCCATGCGCTGGGTCGAGTTCAACGGCAGGGTCGGTAGTAATGCCGCGTATAAAAGCAGAGTCGCCGTCGAGGCGGATTTCCCATTCGAATCCATTGCCACTCGGAGTAAATGGATTCCCTAATGATTCAGCAGCAAGAAACGGGCCGGTGTTGACTCCGGAACCGGGTTTTGCCGGTCTGGTCATCGGCACGGTAAGACTTTTGAGACTTGGCGGGTAAGGACTGTTGCCGTCACTGGCGCGGGCCGCCACATAAGCATCTATGGCCCGCCTGATTTCGAAAAGGTGTTCGCGAAGAAGTTGCTCGCGTGCTTTCACCGTAACGACTTCAGAGGTCGGCAGAGCCAGATAAGTTAACGCCAGAAGAACTCCCAGAACCATTACCATTTCAATCAGACTGAAGCCCGAGTGTGTATTGCACACCCGATGTTTTCTGACTTTTTTAACAGTCATGCAGCGTCACTCAGCGATGATCAGAGTTTTGCAAGCAAGCCGGAAATTTTGATGCGGCGCTCTTCTTCGTTTTTGCTGCTGCGCATGAATTCTGCCAGTTTAATCATCAGATCAGCATAGAGGTTGTATGAATCAAGGGCAGGAACCTTAGCCGGCCTGCTGGCGGGTGTCTTCTGGGGTGCCAGTGCCTGGGGTTTTTGTGCTGCAGTGGTCTTCTGCGCTTCGGCAGCTTTTGCAGGAGCAGCCAGGCCAATGGTCAGCAGATCGAACTCTTCATTCATTGCTGGTGCTATGGCATTGAAGTTACGCAGCTGCTTAAGCAAACGGGCAAATTCTTCAGCGGCTTCTGGCTCGCCATGCACTACAAAAACCTGACGGCGCACTTCTTCAACCTCAGAAAGCCAGTTAAGCAGACCATTCTGATCGGCGTGGCCGCTGTAGCCATAGATCTGCTCGATTTTGGCATTTACCGTAATTTCTTCGCCGTGAATGCGTACGGTTTTTTCGCCTTCGATAAGCAGGCGGCCGAGGGTGCCTTCTGCCTGATAACCGACGAAAACGATGGTGTTGGCAGGATTCCAGAGATTGTGTTTCAGATGGTGCTTGATGCGGCCGGCATCACACATGCCGCTGGCCGACATAATCGCGATGTTGTTCTCAGCGTTCAGGGCCTTTGACTCATCAACCCCGCTGGTGAACCTGAAATCAGGATGATCGAAAAGATTGCCCATTTTTTTGAGAACATTGCGGGCATCTTCGTCATAAAATTCTGGATATTTTACAAATACCTGGGTGATCTCTTTGGCCAGGGGCGAATCAACCACAATCGGGATGCGCGAAATAGCACCGCGTTCCTTGAGAATCAGAATATCATGCAGCATATCCTGGGTGCGCTCAAGAGCAAAGGCCGGAATAATAATTTTTCCGCCACGCTTTTCGGCGGCAGCAAAAACCTCAGCCAGTCTGGCATATCGGTCTTCTTTTGACACGGCATCACGGTTGCGGTTGCCATAAGTAGATTCGACAACCAGAAAATCAGTTGATTTAAAACGGTCGGGGTCGTTAATGATCGGGTGATCGTCTTCGCCAAGGTCACCAGAGAAGACAAATTTGCGCTTCTGACCGGCATCTTCGAGTTCAAGCTCGATAAAAGCCGACCCAAGAACGTGCCCGGCATTGTGGTAGGTTACCTGACAGCCCTTAGCAGGCGAAAAAGTTGTGTAATTTTTGAGGCCCTTAAGCATTGAAATAGCTTTTTGAGCGTCTTCTTCAGTGTAGATAGGTTCAAGAGGTGGTTGGCCTTTGCGTTCATTGCGGCGGTTCTTCTGCATTACTTCCACTTCTTGTATATGAGCAGAATCAGGCAAAAGGTGCTTAAGAAGATCAACTGTGGGTTCAGTGGCATAAATTGGCCCGTCAAAGCCCTGCTTAACCAGTTTTGGCAGCAGGCCAGAGTGGTCGATATGGGCGTGGGTGACCAGCACAAAATCAATCGATGCCGGATCATAGGCAAATTGGCCATAGTTATTTTCGCGCAGGGTTTTATTGCCCTGAAACATGCCGCAATCAACGAGAAACCTGCATTCTGAGGTTTCGATAAGATAATTTGAACCGGTTACGCAGCCCACAGCGCCATGAAACGAGATTTTCATAGTAATCCTTTCAGGATTTGAATCAGGATGAAATTTTTACTGAGGTACTTACCGGCAGCTTTTTATTTTTAGCATAACCAAGCAGCTTATCTTGACGGATGGTGTGTTCGGTCTCGAATTCTGAACCACGATCAGTTTTGTAACTGACCTTGATCATTTTGCCCCAGACGTTGAAGACGGTTGCGACTTCGGTGACCTTGCCACCATCAGGCGCTTCAAAAATTCTGGGCAAAAAGCAGATAAGACCGTATCTGCCCGGCCCGATCAGATAAACATACTGCTGTAACCGGGGCGGCAACCGCTTGTACTCTTCAGGGTACAGCGGCAGGAAAGTGCCAACCGTGCCGAAATCACCAGAGTCGATCAGACCTGCAAAGGGTCGGGAAAATGATTTCAGATTAAGCGCACTGAGTATTTCTTCGATGTGTTCGCGTGCAACTGTTTTAACTGCCATAAGCGGCCATTCTATTCTGTTCC
>DAOPYA010000077.1:0-6352 GCA_035352635.1 Candidatus Rifleibacterium sp. | reverse complement strand
CTGCCAACCACCGGGTAAGAGCGGCCATTGACCAGCACCCGGCCCATATTTGAAAAAAGTCGGTTGAAGCCATCAGCATAACCAGCCGGGAAAGTTGCGATCCAGGAATCTTCGGGCGCGATCCAGGTGCGGCCATAGCCCACCGAACCGCCCTTGGGTACATTCTTCAAGAAAGACACCCTGGTTTTAAAACTCAGCCCCGGCTTGAGAAGGATTGTCTGGGGGGTATCTTCAGAAGGGTAAAACCCGTAAATCATGATGCCAGGCCTGACCATATCGCACCAGCTCTCGGGGTGCGCCAGAACTCCACCGCTGTTGGCGCAGTGAACCAACGGCATCTTAAAATTTAAACGGGTTTCAATATCACTTACTGTCTTTTTGAATCTATCAATCTGCCGCTGGGTAAAACTTTTGCTGCCCTCATCGCTGACTGGCAGATGCGTCATGGCGCCCCCCAGAATCAGGTCGGGGCAACGATTGATTATTTCGTCAGCCATTGAAAAAGCCTCTTCAGCGGCCACGCCGATGCGCCCCATACCGGTCTCGATCTTGAGATGTACCTGGCATTTACGGCCGAGGGCAGCGCATATTTTCTGCAACTGGCGAACATTTTCAAGTTCGCAAACCGCCAGGGCAATATCATGCTTAACCGCCTCTTCCATTTCTTCATGAAATGCGGGGCTGAACTTGAGAATCGGCAGCATGATGCCTGCCTGGCGCAATTCGATTCCTTCTGGGACGGTTGCAATTCCAAGCCAGTCGACGCCAATGTTTTCAGCCATGCGTGAGACTTCGACGGCACCATGACCGTAGGCATCAGCCTTAACTGCTATGAGAATTTTTCGTTCAGGGCCGACTGCCCTGCGGATATTTTCGATATTACTGCGAATGTTAGCAAGATGAATGCGGGCATGAGTTTGATAGAGCATGTTTATTTTCCTGCAATAACCACTTTCTGAACGTATTCTGAAGTTGACAGGGCCAGCAGCGCCCCATAACCCGGGTAAAAGCCGATTTCATCGCCGACTTTAAATTCACGGGCGGCATCTGATACATCGAGAATCAAATGATCGCTCGAACCGCCAAGAACGATTATTCCCGAATCGACCGGGGTGATACCATCGACCACAACATCCTGGCGACCAATATTGCAGATCACCCGACGCCGCATGCCACGGTCGATAAAATCCTGGCTGCCGCCAAACGCATCCTGACCCCGATCACCAATCGGCAGTGAAGGCTTGGTTTCAGCCTCAATAACCTCTGCGACCGCGATAAAAGTATCTTGACGAGTACCCTGCCATGGGGAGCGATCAATAACGTTGCGACCAAGCACGATGGCTTCGCCGACCCGATAGAGGTTAACATCAGCGGGCAACTCGCCAGCGTTCATAATCGGCAAACCAGAACTGTTGCCGCCGCAGACAACCGGCAGGGGCAGCCCGCTTGCTTTGCGGCAGGCATTAACCGTATCGACGAGCAGTTTCATATTTGCGGGTGATGGAATTACGCCACCGTAGCAGGCGAGGTTGCAGCCCATACCAATCAGTTCGATGCCTTTAACAAGCGCCGCGTCTTTAATCAGCTGCACAGCTTTATCAGGCCACACACCCTCGCGCAGATCGCCGACATCGATCATAACAATTACTTTATGGGTGCGCTGCTGCTGCACAGCAGCCTGACCAAGAGCCTGAATGGTAATCAGACTCGAATTAAGACTGATATCTGCGACTTCAACCACCTCAGCAGCCCGGGAAAGAGCCGGCAGCCGCAACAGCAGATATGGCCCTGGCAAACCGGCCTGACGCAGCTTCCAGAGATTTTCGCAACGGGAATCAGCAAGCATATCGGCACCGCCGGCAAACATAGCGGCAGCAACGGCCGCGTGAGCTGCGGTAACTTTGGTTACGCATGCCAGGCTGACACCAGCCCGGTGGCACTGGTCAGCGATTGCCCGGGTATTGTGTTGAATACGCTCCGGATAAATCTCGAGGCGTGGCGTGCGGAATTTAGTCGTTTTCATGGTCTGGTAATCAATCATGCTTTTGTTGTCCATTTTTTGAAGGTATTTCTGACCAGGTCAGGGTAATCGTGACAAATGGTGCCGAGGGCCGAAAAAAGGTAATCGGTATCGAGCATTACCCGGGCCGAGTCTTTTGGAAGAAGGTATTTGCCCGGGCCGGTGCAGATGGCAGCGAGAATCCCGGCACCGCCCTCGACGCGGGTAAGCGCCCCACCGGTGCCCACCACCCATTTTACGGCAGTAAGATCTTTGCCTTTAACAATCTGCTTTTTGCCAGATGGCGTGTAGAGGTCGGAAATGACACCCGCATGCCTTCTAACTCCGATTTCTACGGCTTTACGGCACAACCAGCCGGTCATTTCCTTTTCTGAGTCGGTGGCCGGCATGGCCTTGATGTCTTCGGCATGCCCGCGACGCTCTTCTTCTTCGGCCATCTCAATAATGTTCGCCGCGTTAACAAAAACCCCAAGGTCTCCTTCGACAGTGCGTTTGGCATGGGGTTCAGGCTCTACAAGCCTGTCTGCGTATTCAGTGCTGCCGTTAGTTACTGAATGCACATCGGTCGTGGCACCGCCGACATCAATGACCAGAACATCGCCAGCGACCTCGGCAAAAAGCTCTGCCGCTTTGAGAACCGCGCCCGGGGTCGGAATTATCTGGCGGTCAGTAAGGCTCTGGAGTCGTTCCATGCCCGGGGCGTGAATGATATGTCTGGAAAAAAGTTCCTGCATTCGCTTTCGCAGCGGGTCAACATTCAACACGTCAACATCCGGAAAAACGTTTGGCGCGATCATCAGTTCGGTGCCGGATTTATGGAAAATATTTTCGACGGCCCGCTTAATCGCAGCATTGCCAGCGTAGACAACTGGCACCCCGAGGTCGAGGGAGCTGATTTTAATGGCATTGCTGAGAACGACATCGCGGGCGCCAAAATCGACGCCCCCCGCCAGAATAACCATATTCGGGTTGATTTCTTCGATTTCGGCGAGGTCGAATTCGCTGAGGTCGCCAGCAGTGATCATTTTAATGATGGCACCAGCGCCCAGACTTGCTTCTTTGGCAGCCCGGGCCGTCATATTATAAGTCAGGCCATGCACTGTAACCCGCAAACCACCCGCAGCCGAGCTGTTGGCAAAAACCTCGGCGGTATCGGTGTTGAAACCGCTGCTCGTTTCGAGATCTTCAATCGAAGCCAGCAGACCAATGCCAACATTGCCCTGCATTACTGAAGTTGGCGCAAAACCCTGTGCCACATGCTGCAGGGCATGATCAGGGTCTCTGACGAAACCGTTCGCCTTGGTAATCGTGCTGCCCACTTCAAGAGTGAGAAAATCGAGATTTTTGCTCATAACTGGTGCTTACCAGGCGAACACACAGCATTGCCCCGGTTTCAGTTTATATTGAAGTTTTTGCTGTTCAACTTTGAATTTTTTTTCTTTGCCTTCGCCAACCAGATTGTCAAGATGCTGATAATCGCCACTCAGGCACCATTCAAGGCCAACGACTCCGGCGAGGCTGTTTTGCAGATCGCGGTTGAACAACACCATAAGGTGCTGGCCTTCGCCACGTCTGATAAAAGCAATTACATCAGCCTGACCGGTCTGAACCATGCAAAAAGAATCATTGCCGGTCTGTTGCACGGCCCCGGCATACTGGCGCCGCAATTGCAAAACCTTACAGATAAAATCGAACATCTGGTGTCGGCCATCCCAGTTGTAGGAACAGAGGTCGAAAAGCGCCAGTTTTTTACCCTTGAGCTTTTCGAGATCGCTGTTCGAAAAATCCAGGCCAGTATTGACCGGTATGGTTTCACCGAGTTCCTGACCTGAATGAATAAAAGGTATGGCACGGGGCAGCATGGTGTTGACGAGAAATGCATACTTTGAATAGCTTTCACCACCGGTGCGACCCGCAGCACGAGGGGTGTTGTGGTTTTCGACCGCCCCGAAAAACGCCAGGGGAACGCCCTGATTGCCAACATGATTGAGAAGGTCATACATGCCTTCGCGGCGGTATTCAACCCACCAGGCGTAGCCGACCACTGCGTTGTAACCTGCGTTTACGCTTTCCTGCTTGATTTCGAAATTTTCAGAAAGCAGTGCGAAATCAGGGTCAATGCTGCGGGCCTTGCTGATCAGTTGCTGCATGAGATTGACCGGCACCGCATGCCCCATATCGACCATAACCCCATCGATACCATATTTCTGCTGATAGAAGGGCACCAGATCGATAATCGTCTGCCAGAGAGGCATATTGGCGAGTTCTGGGCGGGCCAGTCGGCGATCATACATTCTGATCGTATTGTAGGCAATATAATTAAAGTCTGGCTGCTGAGGTGTTTCATCGTTATACATGCGCAAATAGGTGACATCGCCCCAGGGTGGCTGGTTATCGTCGGGTGGCCAGTCAGCGAAAGCTCCCGGAATTCTGACACTGCATGATTTGCCGGTTCTGGCGTCGGTTCCCTGGCCACGGTATTGCTTTGCGGCGTTGAATTTAACGGTTTCTTTCGCCGGTGGCAGTTTGAAAAAGCCGCAATAGTCAGCATGTGGCGGCGGCAACTCGTTAAGATCGCCAGCCGTAACTTTGGCGTTGATGGTTTTTAATTCATCAGCGGTAAATACAGGGTTTCCGTATTGGGCAGCGACCTTGACCGGGTCGGTCTCGCCTGGGGTGCGATCATTGATTTTTTCGTCGATCCAGTAGAACCATTCAGGGTGTTCGGCTATCCAGTCTGAATCTTTGCTGGCGGTTCGAAAAACAAATTCACAGATTACCCTGATTCCAAGAAGGTGACAGGCTTGAATAAAAGCTCTGAACTGATCTTCAACCCCGAGACCAATCAATGGGTCAGCCTGGGTTTCTTCAAGCTTGTAGGGGTTGCGAATCGCGTAGGGCGAGCCAAGTTCACCCTTGTTGCCGTCATGACCGATGGCGGTAACCGGCAGCAGATGAATGGTGGTGCAGCCGATCGCTTTGATGTAGCCAAGCATGGCAATAGCTTTGAGAAAAGTGCCTGATTCTCTTATGCCATCTACATTGAGAGTCAGGTCGCCCTTTGCTCCACCGAGACTGCCGTCGCCATTATGGTCATACGCCGCGGTCAGGCGCACAAAAATATTATAGATTGCTTCGCGGTTGATCCAGTTGCCGCCATCGCCACCGGCCAGCTGACTGTTCAATGAACGCAGCGGCTCAATACCTTTGATACTATGCTTTTCGATGGCTTCGAGATGTTTGAGATAAAACTCGCCGGGGTGCACTGAAACGGGCGGTTTGCCATCTTCAGGCTGCCGACCGGTTTCTACCCAGAGCGCAGGCACTTTGTAGGTTGCTTTAAACGGCCTGGCGGCCAGTTCCTTGAGCTGCTTCTTAACTGCTGCAATTGGATTGGAAACGGTTTCGGTCATTTGCGCCACCTCCGGAAAATTTAATCGCCAGATTATGACCGGGATTCTATCACAACCTTAAAAATAAGCCAATTCGGGCGAGCAAAACATCTGATAAAATTCTAAAACTTTACAAGTTGATTGATTTTTATTATCATAGCGGCAAATAATCAGCACAACATTGCTGACCTAAGGAGACCCACGATGGCTATTAAAGTTGACAGAGAAAAATGTGTTGGTTGTGGCGCCTGTGTTGGCACCTGCCCGGTAGAAGTTCTTGAAATGAAAGATGGCAAAGTTGCTTATAAAGGCGACGGTTGCATCGAATGTGGCGCATGCGTTTCGTCATGCCCGGTTGAAGCTCTCAGCCTGTAATTTTTCTTTTAAAAAACCGCCGAACCTATGGTTCGGCGGTTTTTTAATTGTCTGCTTAATTACAGATTATCGATAAGATCGTCGATTTTTTCGCTTGCTTCGGTATCAGAAACCGAGCCACTGTCTTCGGGAGTTGCCGGATCAGCAACTGGCTGGTCAGCAGGAATCACATCAGGTGTGCCATCAGCCGGAAAATCGGGGTTAGTTGCAGGTAGAGGTTCTTCGCCGCCCGTTGGTTGGGTGCCGGGGTTGTTGTCGGGCGAACCATAATCATTGCTTGGCGGCTGCGCCGGCGTTGAATCTGGATTTTCAGGGGCCGGCTGCCCGTCGGCGGGCGGTTCAACAGGGGAGTTTTCTTCGTAGGAGCGTATCGGGCTGGCTTCTTTTTCTTTTTCGACGGAGCTGAGTTCTCTTTCGAGGGTTGCAGTCGTCGATTCAACAGATTCAAGTTCGGCCCGGGCAGAACTCAATTCAGATTCTTTGGCGGCTATATCGTCTTTGAGGCGCCGACGGCGGCGTTCGTAGAGTTCGTCTTTAAGCGAGAACCACAGGCGGTTGGCTTTGT
>DAOPYA010000076.1:0-20387 GCA_035352635.1 Candidatus Rifleibacterium sp. | reverse complement strand
GCCACCTACATTCTGCCAACCACCGAAGACACGCCCGAAATCGATCCGATTATTGTTGAACACCCTTATGATCGCGGTCCTTACGGGGCCAAAGGCTTTGGGGAAGTGCCTCTGATGGGCGTTGCTCCGGCTATCTCGAACGCAATCTACAATGCAACCGGCGTAAGAATCAGAAAATTGCCGGTGAAGCCCGAAAAAATTCTCGGTCTGGAAGACTGAAAAATGAGCGAAACCGACATCAGAGCGGCATCAGCTGGTCAACCCGGCGAACAACCCGCGGCTGAGCAGATAGAATGGAATCGCATCGCGGCACTTGTGGCTACGGTCGCGGTGCTTTTCTTTTTTACCCGTTCCGCGCCTTTTCCGGCGCAGACCTTCTGGGATCTAACACTGGCACGCGACTTTGACCTGTCGCTTGGCTGGGTATTTTACCCCGAAGCAATCGCCCTGACCATCGCCGATTCTGGCGCCTCGCTTCTGGGTCTGAAAGCGGTTTTTCATATCGCTTATTTTTTGCTGTGCTGCATTCTCTGCACCTGGGTTTTCAAGAGCCGTGAGATATTGCCTGGCATAATCTTTCTGGCGATTTTTGCCCTGTCGATGCAGGCTTTTCTGAGTCTGCGCATGCTGCTGACCCTGATTTTTGTAGCTGGTACCATAACCATGCTTGATCGAAACCGCCTGAAGAATCATTTTGGGCTGGTGCTGGTGCCGATAACAGCAGCAGCCAGCGGTCTGGGCATCAACAGCTGGCTATTGGTAGCCCTGGTGGCCTGCCACGCTTTCTACAACGACAACTACAGCCCGACCATGATTCTCTGTGCGCTGACCGGGTTGCTGTTTTTTCCGGAAGGGGCTGCCAGTTCGGTAGACCCCACATCAGTTCTTGCCTGGAATTTCATGCCGGAAGCCGATATGAAAGTTATGTATCTTCTGTCGGGCATTTTTCTGCTGATCACCATAGCGATGCTTGGGCGGCTGACGCACGAAGACATGCCCAACCTGTTTTTTTATGCAATCACCGGGTTCATCGCGCTGATCAACCCGGCCACCCTGCCAATCTTTGTATTGATGGGGCTTACGATGTTATTGAAGTGTTTCGCCGAAATTGAACCTCTGGCACTGAACTATCATCTGATTGGCATCATCTTTTTGACTGCCATTGTTCACATGTTTCTGTTCATCAACCCGTTCGGATTCAAGCTGAACCCGACGGTGCGCGGGCAGCTCGGCAAAAATCTCTCACCGCTGCTCGAGGGCTACATCGACGAGCAGGTGATTTTGAACCACGAAATAGGTGAACTGGCCTGGAAAGGCCTGGTTTCGATCAAGCCCGAAGACCTGCACCGCATTGCCCTCACCCGGGAATGGAAATTGCAGCGTTCGACACATGGTAATTTCGAACTGATTCCGTCGTTGTTACCGGTTACCACGCCCGCAGCAACGGGGACCGCCAGCTACTGAAACCTGAAAAAAAACCGGTAGCGCCGTGGGCGCTACCGGTTTTTTTATTGAGCTGAATTTAGATGAGCGGGCGCAGCCACTGAAGCTTGCGCAGGCGGTTCATCTTCTTAACGGTTTCGCTCTTGACGTGATCTTCGGGGCCATATCTTTTTACGATGCGGCCTTCGCTGTCGCGTTCGAGGCGATACTCGATGATGTTTTTCTTCATCAGGTTAAAAATACGATTTCTGGTCATCTGGGCGAAGGGTTTGTCGTGAATGGCAGCCACCACTTCGGAGTTCACCTGTTCGCTGAGGGGGTCCATGTTGTAGGAACCGACAACGGTCACCAGGCCGTCAAATACGAAGATTTTGGCATGCAGGCGCTCATTCTGGCTCGGGGCCACAAAGAGGCGGGCGGTAGGCATGTCGGTCAGCAGTCTTTCCCAGTCGTTCATCAGGAAGGCCTGCGGAAAGAGCGAATCGGTTGAATCGGCACTGTTGGTGTGGAAGAAAATCTTAACGCCACGTTCTGATGCGCGTTTTAATGCGGCTTCGACTTCGGGAGTAATTACCAGATAAGGATTCTGAATTATCACTTCGCTGCGGCAGGCTTCGATCATCTTGAGCAGTGAGGGCGTAATGCCGTTGAGCGGCCCGCAATACGAATGTTTGTCGAGAATCTTCACGGGTTTGAGACGTTCGCCCCTGAACAGATCAAAGGCAGCAAAGGAAGTGATGTTCTTGAAGCTTGTGACTTCTTTGTTCATTTCGAGCAGGGCTTCGTGCAGGTCTTTTGAAAGATTGAGTTTTTCGGGGGCGAAAAGCCCGCGACCCTGCATGTAGCGGCTCATAACGCGGTAAGCGAGATCAACTTTGGCAAGCTGGTCTTTGAAGTTGATGCCGTCAGCCTTGACCACTGAATTTTTCAGGTAGTTCCATTCGTCGTTGAAAGCTTTTTTAAGCTGCTGGGCAACGTGCTCGCCCTGCATTACCACATCAGCGTCATTGTAAACGATATCGTTTTCGCCATTTTCTGCAAAATAGTCGGCACCAATGTTTCTGCCGCCAATGATAGTGGTGTAGCCGTCGCAGATGATTATTTTGTCATGGTTTGAAGCCACGACCTTTTTGAGATCGGTGAATGCGGAGAGCAGGGATTTGCTGACTGAATTATAGAGCTTGATTTCGACATTCGGAAAAGCGGCGAGTTCTTCGATTTTGTCGGGCATCTTGCTCATGTAGGGCATGCGATAGACGCGACCATCGATCATAAGGCGGATTTTAAGGCCCATGCGGGCTTTTTTGAGGAGCAGGCCGATAAAAGCCTGACCGAAAATATCTTTGTCAACGATGTAATAGGTGCAGTCGATGGTATCGCGGGCATCTTCGATCATTTTCCAGCGTGAATACCATGCATCGTTGTTGGTGGTGATCAGACGAACCCTGGTCTGTTCATAACGCCCTTCAACCTTGACGCTGCTGAAGATTTCAGACAAACTGCGATTATCTGGTACCGGCCGATAAGGAGTACTGGCAAAAACAGCCGAAGCCAGCAGACAAAGCATCAGACCGACAAATAAAACTGACCTGAAATTATTTTTCATAAGGTTCTCCGCTTCGAGATTCTTTTAATTGTAATTATTTTTCATGCATTCAGCAAGTACATTGCACAGCAAACAGCTAACAGGTTGATACCGTGGCGGGCCAGTGCTTCGGTGAAGCTCTGGCCAGAAGCAGGGCGGGTGCGAATACGCAAAGTCGCGATTTGCAGTTGTTGAGCCAGGTCAGGCGGGATTTTGCAAAAATCTTTTTCGGTACAGACGAGTTGCAGTCTGGCATTCTGGGCGCGAGTGCCAAGCTCAAGGATTTCGGCGCGGGTAAACCGGTGATGGTCTCTGAACTCAGCCCGATCACTCACGCGCAGCCCTGCAGCGGCTAGCTGACTGTAGAAGCCGGCCGGGCGACCGATGGCCGAAAAAGCCAGAACCGGCCCGGCAGCGGCCGGGTTATCAATTTTGCTGCCGTTCCAGGCAAAAATACCAGCACAAGAGGTCTGAACTTTAACGACCGGAACTCTGGGAGCCTGCTCGGCCAGCCAGCTCAGCCAGCGTTGTTGAACATCAGCCGGCACCGATTCGCAGCGGGTCAGCAGAATAGCTGAAGCCTGCTGCAAGCGCCAGGCCGGTTCACGAAACCGGCCAGCCGGTATTAGTTGAGCTTCTTCAAGAGAAGCCATTGCGTCAAATAGCACCAGATCAATATCTTTAACCAGGCGACGATATTGAAACCCGTCGTCAAGCAGTATAATTTCTGGTTTACAGCGTTGTTCAGCGATGATCGCCGCGTGATGGCGATTTTTGCCGAGCAATACGGGCACCTGCGGAAATCTGGCGTTCAGGAGGAGGGCTTCATCGGTGAGCTGATCCGGGTGTGGCCCGGGGCCTTCCAGGTGATAGAAACTGCGTTCCCAGGGGCTGCGGTAGCCTCGCGAAAGCACACAGAGGCGATGATGCACCAGTTCTTCAAGCAGTTCAAAAAGCACCGGTGTCTTGCCGGTACCGCCCATACTGAGGTTACCAACCGAGATAACCCGGGCGGTCGGGCGATAGCTTAAAAATTGACAGGCAGAAAAAAACCGGCGCTCAAGACTCGTCAGCGCCCCATATATACCAGACAACAGCGATTTCATAAACTGACACCCGGGCATGGCAAAACTGGCAGGTTCGGCTGGCCAAGCATCTCAGCAAAAGCCTGCCGCATCTGTTGGAGTCTTGCAGAATTTTCGGCACAGAAACCTGGTCTGGCGCGACGAAAGTCAGCCAGCTGGTTCTGCTGCAGAGTCAATACCCCGGCATCTTCGGCCAGCCAGTGCACTTTGCCGTCGTAAGCCGCCAGTTTAACCGGCAAACCGGCACGAAGCATTGCCAGACCGGCGTGAAAACGCATGGCCAAGCCGAATGAGAGATTGGTGCAGGCGTCGGCAAATTCGGCAAACGAGGTCGGCTGCATTATGGAAGCAGCGGGTGCGAGGGCTTTAATAGCCTTGACGTCATCGCGGCGGGCGGCCAGGCCTACAATATGGCGTTCATTGTGGCGCAACTGGCAGGTAACCAGTTCAGTAAAATTGCCTGATTTCCAGGGGCGCAGGTTAAGGGCAAACGGGGCATTGCGCCGCTGGTTTTCGTGCCACTCAACCGGCACCAGCCATGACCAGTCGGTGCCATAACTGGCTTCGACAGGGCCAAGCTCATTAAAAAGCCGCACTGATTGAGGGTCACGCAGCCAGGCAATCTTGACCCGCCGCAAGGCACGACTGACGATCTGGCGTGCCCAGCGACTGCGAAGCGGGCCGATGCCAGCGCCCCATAATGAGGTCTGACAACCCATGGCAGCGGCAGCCATAAGCCGTAGCGCAAACCAGGTTACGCCTTCAAACGACCAGTCCTGCAAAATTCCACCCGAAAAAATAGCGTGCTCGCTGGCAGCAGCCGTCTGCAGAAACACAGGCCATGATGCAAGACCACGGCGTCTGATCGGGGCGGCCGCCCCCTGCGAAGGCAGACCACTGGTGACGAACGCCCGACAATCGGCAGGCAGGCAACTGCAGATCGCCTGCAAGATCGTTTCGTCGCCGAGATTTCCTTCGCCGTAAAAACCGGTCAATAAAATTTTCATGCATCAATCTGACCGCAAAACGGCCATTCTGTCAAGAATTGTCTGCAATCTTTCACCCCAGACCGGAACCCGCCCGGAAAAAACCTGCGGGCCAAAACGGTGCTGTTGCAGGGCGGCGGCGGCCTGCATTGGGCCAGCAATAAATCTGCTGATCATCGGGTTGGCATGCAGCGAAGGCAGGTCGGGCGCCCAGACTTCAAGGTGGCAGGCAGCGTATTCATAAGCCTTGATCGGGTCAACCCCGTTGATCAGTTCGAGGTTTTTGAACGGAATCAGCCCGATATGGCAGCTGAGCAGGAGTTGTTGCAGAGCACCAGGTTCGAGATGGCCGTGATAAACGACGTTACTTTTGCTGATCAGCTTCTCAAAAGCGCTTCCACGACCGGATCCAGCGATATGCAACTCGGCGCCCGCGAGTTCAGCAAGCATGGCAAGCCAGTCACAGTCGACCCATTCATAATGTGCCCCCGACGAAACAAGTCTGATCTTTGCTGCGGCCGCAACCCTTTTGCCTTGATCGTTTAGCGCCGGCTGGCAACCTCTGGCCACAAATTCCTCACTACAGGCATTGGGCGCCAGCAGGGTGTTTTCTGGCATTCCCCGCGCCAGAAAAGGGTGAGAGACGCTGATGATCGAAGCTCGGCTGGCCAGAAAACTTTCATAAGTTTTCCAGGCATGGTGCCGTTGCCCCGGAAAAGCCCCATGCAGGTCGCAGCGGTCATAAATGACAGTTTGCCAGGAAATCCCAGCCAGTGCTGCCATAGACGGGTCTGCCAGCCACAAGATCGTGGCATGAGGGTCTAATTGCCTGAAACGACAGAGCCAGGCCTGAAACAGGCGAATGCTGATTTTCTGCAAAGCCGGGTAAGATGCCGCTTTAAATGGCACTTTCAGATGCAGCAGCGTCAAGCGGTCACTGATTAAAGTGGTAGTCAATGACCAGCCCGGGCTGAGAGACGGTTCAAGGTAATCGACGCTGAAGCCGCTCTGTGCCAGTTCAGTTGCAAACGCCTGGTGCCGCTGTTTCAGGCGGTTGAAGACTACGGGCGCCACAAAAAGAACCTTGCGATTCATTTGCTGATTCCATCGTTAAGAACGGCAATAAATTCATACAGCATGCGGTTATAATCGTTCACGCACCTGAACTGCTCGAGCGCACCCTGGCTCAGTCGTTCGTATTCGGCAGCAAGACCCAATCTGTTGATTGCCGCAACCAGAGCAATGGCATCGCCAGGCTTTACCAGCAGGCCACTGCGCTCGTGCTCGATTATCTCTGGAATACCACCGATTTCTGAGGCAATAACCGGAATGCCAAAACGCATTGCTTCAAGCAGACTGAGGGGGATTCCCTCGCCGAGCGATGGCAGCAGAATCAGGTCGATACCAGGATAAAGCAGCTCGGGTTCATTGACAAACCCGTGAAACACCACCAGGTCTTCAATTGCCAGTTGCCGGCATAAGGTTTCAAGGCTCCGACGTTCGGGGCCGTCACCAAGAATATGAATTTCAGTAATACCACAACGCCCATCGGCTCGGCTGATCGCTTCAAGTGCCCATTTATGGCCCTTATTGGCATGCAGCTTAGCGGTAATAGCAACCCGAAGCGGCCGATGCGGGGCTTTTCGGCTGCCAACAGCTGTTCTGGCAATACAGTTTTTTATGACCAACATGCCGGCGGGGTTAAGCCCCTGAGCGAGCAGATGCCGGCCTACCGCGTCAGAAACGGCAATCTGCCGGTTACTGAACTGGTAATAAATTTTCTGGTTCAGGCCATGCACATGTGAAACAACGGGGATACCGGTGAATCGGCCAAGCAAACCAGCCATCAGACTGGCTCGGTTCAGATGCGAGCTGATGATTCCGGGGCGCAGGCAAATGAGGTCACGGCACAGACGAGCCAGAAAAAACAGACCGCCGGCCTGCATTCGGGCAACTGAATGCTCGATACCGGCATCGGCCATGGCCCGGCTCAGCGGCGCACCTGCACAGGTCGCCGTAACCCGCCAGCCACATCTGGCAAGACTTTCCATCAGGCCCAGCGCCAGGCGTTCGCCGCCACCGAGTTCATCAGAAGAAATGGCAAAATGCACATGTTTAGGCCGCGTCAACAGGGCCCTGAAAATTTCGAGATGCTTCTCTATGCCGATCTGGCGATTGAACGAAGCTTCGACCCTTTGCCGCCCAAGCAGGCCAGCCCGGCGACGAAACTCGGGTGCGCGGGCCAGACTTTTCAGCTTGTCGGCAAGATCGGTTCGGTTTTCGGGGTCAAACAGCAACCCGGTCTGGCCATTATCGACAAGCTCAGGTATACCGCCAACCGAGGCACCAACAATGGGAAGAGCACGTTCCATGGCCTCGCAGACATGAATGCCAAAGGCTTCCTGGCGTGATGCCGCGACAAAAATATCAAGCCCGTCAAGAAAAAGCCGCTGGTCGCTAACCTGACCGACAAAAGTGCATTCAGCGGTGATGCCCAGGCGTTGGGCCAGAGCGTGCAGTTCATGGCTCTGGCGACCATCGCCGCCAATAATCAGTTCAAATGGCACCCCATCAGCCTTAAGCATGGCGCAGGCTTCGATCAGACGGTCGATGCCCTTCACCGGGTGCAGGCGGGAAAGGGTTCCGATTCTTATGACACCCGGCCGCGGGGCACAGGGGACAACCGGCCTGATATTGACGCCCGGGTAAATAACGCTGCATTCGGCTTTATCGAGTGAACGGATATTATCTTTATACCAGTCACGCAGGTAGCGACTCGGAAAGACCATATAATCAGACAGCCGGCTCATCAACTTTTCGAGGCAATGAAAAGTGCCGGTTTCGCTGCCATGAACCGAGGTAACCAGGCGCACCGGCCTAAAAATGCCGCAGAGAGCCCTGGCCCAGAAACTGGCTCTGAAGAGGTGCGAATGCACGATTTCGGGGCGAAAGCGCCGCATAATCGAGACAAGACGCGCAAAAGCCGGCAGATCAAGCAGGCTTTCGCCGAGCAGGTGCACGGTAAAGCCCTCATTACGAAGAATTAGGCCGATCGGCCCATCGCGGAAACAGGCGATCTCAATTTCGTGGCCCTCGCAGCGTGCCCGTCGTGCCAGGTCAAGAACCACAAACTGTGCGCCGCCCATGGTCAGGGCATTAATGATCTGTAGAATTCTCATTGCCGGGGGTTGTCGGTTTCATGGCCGCCGACAGCTTTTCGTTAAGACTGGCGAATTCTGCCTCAGCGGCAGAGAGAGTCATGCGCAAGGTCATAGACTCAAAAACATTTTCGCGGGTCGAGAGTTCAATCAGTTGTTCAGCGCGGCTCCCGATGATTTTTGTGAGTTCAATCTCAGTATTGGCCAGCATTTTATTCAGCCTCTCGCCGAGGCGTTTCAGTTCGGCAGACTGCTCGATCAGATCAGCACGGTTCTTCTCAGCAGAGGCAGACCAGAGTCGGTCGAAACAGCGGGTGAATTCAAGCAGCAGCCGAGGCTGTTCGCCCATTGGCTTGCATTCGTAGAGCCACGACAGGCGCCTCGAGAATTTCAGCATTTCATCATGGGCAGAATGGCGATCAGCTTTGAGTTTTTGCCTTATTTCGCCGATTATGCGCCCCAGTTCTGAGAATTTGGCCTGCCATCGGGGGTCTTTGCCACCCCACTCTGGCGGGAACTGGCTGAAAGAAGCTGCAAAATCGACCCAGCAGCTCATGAATTCAACAAGTCGGCGTTCGGCAAGCTTCTCATCGAGATACTGCTCACCGAGAAGCTTAATGGCAACCGCCAGTCTGGTAATCGCTGCGGCAAATTCATCCTGCTTGCTGGTGCCGGCCATAATGGCAAAAAGGTTCAAATCGCAGGCCAATGCAGGCATAGATATAAAGGTCAGCAGCAAGAGCAAAACAAAGAAGCGCACCGGCGAGCCTCCATCAGCTAGACTACCGGCATTCTACCATTCTATCGGCAAGTGTTCAAAGAAAACCGATTCAGACTTCCCCGGGTTTTTCGGGGGCGACCGGTATTTCGAGGTTATCGGGTGGAAACCACCTGATGATGCACAGGGAAACAAGCCAGGCAAAAATTGCGCCGACCAGCCAGCCACACAGAACATCAAGCGGAAAATGGACACCGACATAGACCCGCGACCATCCGACGAGAAAAGCGAGAAAAGCCAAAGGCATGCCGGCTTTAAGGCCGCAGATCATCAGGGTGACAACCGCAAAAGCCGCGGTATTGGCAGCATGGTTTGAAGGAAACGAGCGGCTGTTTTTTTTGGGCAACAGCAATCGACATGTGAAACCAGCGGAAGGCTCGACCGAACATGGCCGGGTGCGAGCGACAGCCGGTTTGATGACCCGGGCGCAAAAAAGATCGGTGAACCCGACGGCAACAAGCAGAGCAAGCGCCAACACCCGCAAACGCTTGCCGCTGCCGGCAATCATGAGCAGCCACAGCAGCAATACAATTGGCAGCCAGGTTTTCGCGTTGGTAATAAACGGCATGAACCAGTCGAGAAAGCCGTTTATCAGGCTTGAGTTCAGCAGCATAAAGAGTTTGTGATCGAACGCGACGAGGGTTTCAAGCATCAGTATTCACTATAAACGGTCTCAAGGTTGTCGAAGCGGGCAAAATTTTCATTAAAAGCCAGTTCAAGGCCGCCAACCGGGCCATTACGCTGTTTGGCAATGATAACTTCGCCCTTTCCCTTGCTCTCTTCTTTTTTTGAGTAATACCAGTCGCGATAAAGAAACATGACGACGTCGGCATCCTGCTCGATGGCACCGGATTCGCGAAGGTCAGAGAGAACCGGGCGGCGGTCGGTGCGCGATTCGACAGCACGCGACAGCTGAGAGAGGCATATAACCGGGATATTTAACTCTCTGGCGAGGCCTTTAAGGCTTCTGGAAATAGCCGATACTTCCTGTTGGCGGCTTTCGGGCTTTTCGCTGCCCGACCACGAGATCAGCTGAAGGTAGTCAATGATGATCATGCCGATTTTATCCTGGGCAAAGGCGCGGCGGGCTTTGCTGCGAATTTCGAGCATACTGGCGTTGGCGGTGTCATCGATGAGAATGGGAGTCTGTTCTAGAGCCCCGGCTGCATGCGACAGCTTGACCCAGTCTTCGTCGCCAAGAAAGCCGCGACGAACCTTTGAACCGTCAATTCGGGCTTCGGCACAGAGCAAACGGGTTACCAGCTGCATGTGCGACATTTCGAGCGAGAACAGCATCACCGGGGTATTACCGTGATAAGCGGCATTCTGAGCGATGTTGAGACAAAATGCGGTTTTGCCCATCGACGGGCGGGCGGCGATAATAATCAGGTCAGATTTCTGAAAACCTGCGGTGTATTCATCAAGTCGGGTAAAACCGCTCGGAACACCGGTAACCGCCTGTTTGTTCTCATAAAGGGATTCAAGATAAGTAAAAGTTGGCTTGACCAGGTCTTTGACGCGCATATAGGGTTTGGTGCGCTGAAACTGGCTTAACTGTAAAACTTTTTGTTCGGCTTCACTCATCAGCAGGTCTGCCTGGGCCTGTGGGTCGTAGGCGCTGGTAGATAATTCGCCCGACAGTGAAATCAGATGGCGAAGCATCGACTTGTCTTTAACAATGCGGGCGTAATGCTGGGCGTTACGCGAAGTCGGCACGACGTTGAGGAGCTGCGAAAGATAGCTCACCCCGCCAACCTCGGCCAGGCGTTCTTTGCTGCGCAGTTCTTCCTGGATGGTGATCAGGTCGCAGGGGCGCTGGGAGTTAAACAGGTCAATGAGCGATTGAAAAATATGACGGTGGGCTGCCTGATAAAAATCAATTGCCTCGACGATTTCAAGGGCGGTCGCCACGGCTTCTTCGCTGAGCATCATTGAACCGAGAACGCTCTGCTCGGCTTCGAGACTGTGCGGTGGCACCTTATGAAAAACATCTGACATTCTGGCACTCCTACGTTTTACTTAATGATGCTGAAAACAGGAAAAATTGTAACAGGCAAGCACGACAAAATACGTCGGGGCAGAAAAATAAACCCTGTGGGAATAAAAAAGGTAGTGAACGACTATAAAAGCCGCTCACTACCTTTTATAGCCTGATCAGACCGGCTGCTTTTCTTCGGCAACGATGACCACGTTGAGGTGGGCTTTGACTTCGCCGGTAAAGCGGATGGTTACTGAATGTTCGCCAATTTCCTTGATGTGATCTGCAACAACAAGCTTCTTGTCGATGTTGACATGTGCGAGTTTGTTGATTTCTTCAGCAAGTTCGGTGCTGGTGACTGAGCCGAACAGGCGGCCCTTGTCGCCGGCTTTGCGGGTAAGCTTGAGGGTAAGGCCTTCGATTTTGCTGGCCATATCCATGAAAGCCTGTTTTTCGCGCACTGCCTGTTTTTCCCATGAGGTCTTCATGAGTTCGAGATGTTTTTTGGCACCATCGGTGGCAAGAATAGCGTAGTTTCTTGGGAACAGGTAGTTGCGTGCGAAGCCTTCGGTAACCTTCTTGAGTTCGCCTTTTCTACCAACCCGGGGGACGGTATTGATCATGAGAACTTCCATTGTCTTCCTCCTGGGGTATAATCGTTAAAAATCGTCATCAGAATCGTCTGACGACTTGAAAAGCGCGGGTTTCGGAGTTCTGAAATCGGCCCAGACATCAATGATGCCGAACCAGACGACAGCCTGGGTGAATACCAGCGCCAGGCAGGTTAACCCCATGCGGGCAACCGTGCCGAGTTTATATTTTTCGAACATAAAGAACACCAGCGACAGACCGGCAATATAATACATGATACTGCTGATAGCCAGGCAGTTCGCCCCGGCAGTGCGTGCCAGTTCGTGCATAGGCAGACTTTCATTATTGCCAACGCCATAATGAAAAGCCCAACCGGCAACGAAGAGCCAGATCAGGTTCCAGTCAAAACGCCACGCGGTGAAGGGCGGCAGTTTGATGATCTGAAAACCCAGTCTGGGAGCCAGACGCACCGCGCCGGCATAGAAGATGCCAAGCGTCAGCAGGTGCCAGACGAACAGGAAAGTCGCCGGAATAAGCAGGAGAGTGTAATCGAAGACTTCACGAAGGTTTTCGCGGGCCATATCGATGGCTTCCTGGCTTTGCTGGCCTTTTTCCTGAACTTTGTCGAGCTGTTGTTCAATAACCGCAATCTGCTTGGCATACTGTTCGCGAATCGGCATAAAGCCCTGTTCGCTGAACCCATTGGCCACTACCCAGGTGCCTGTCGAGAAGAGGGTAGCTGACAGCAATGCCAGACACAAAGCCTGCAGAGGTGAGCAGCCGGCTTTAACCGAGCCATGCAGAAATGCCGCCGGCATGATAATGAGTGGCAGCAGCACCAGAGCAGTGCCCGGCGCCGCGATCAGGCCAGCCAGCGTCATGGTCAGTGCTGAATACAGCAGAAACCACAGACCGCCCCAGGCCAGAATGATCACAAAAGCCGGAATTGCGGCAACCGAGAGCATCAACGCACCGATAAGCGGCAACTGGGTGGCGGCAAACAGCCCCGCCATGGTGATAATCACCATGACAGCCAGACCCAGCGTTCTTATGGCGGTTGGATTACTCATTTAATCAGACATTAGAGAACGGCAGCAGGGCCATATTGCGGGCGCGTTTGATAGCGGTGGTAAGGTGCTTCTGATGCGCGGTGCAGGTGCCGGTAGATCTGCGGCTGGTGATTTTGCCGCGATCATTGATGTATCTTCTAAGGCGGGAAACATCTTTGTAATCGATGAAGGTAACTTTATCCTTGCAGAAGTGACACACTTTTCTGTGTCTGTGTCTTTTAAATTCAGCCATTTTATTCCTCCGTTGGAATGCTGTTGGTTAATTAGGACCGTTCTTAGAACGGAACTGCGTCGTCGTCGCCGCCAATGGGACCGCTGAAGTCAGCGCTGAACCCGGGGTCATTGCCACCGGCTTCTTCGGCTGCATCGCCACGGCCACCACCGAGAAACTGAACGTTATCGGCAACGATTTCGGTTACGGTGCGTTTTTGACCTTCCTGGGTCTCGTAGCTGCGATTTTGCAGACGGCCTTCAACGAGAACCGGGCGGCCCTTGGTGAGATATTTCGAGCAGTTTTCGCCAGACTTGCCCCAGACGATGATATTAAAATAGCTGGTTTCTTTTTTAAAATCACCGTCGTTGCCTTTGTAGGTGCGATTTACGGCAATACTGAAGTTGGCAACAGAAGTGCCCTGGGCAGTATGCCGCAATTCGGGATCTCTGGTGAGATTGCCGAGTAGAAATACCTTATTGAGATTGCCGGCCATGCTGCTTACTGACCGCGGGTGGTGGTCATGAAGCGAAGAATCGTCTGATTGATCAGATAGGTTCTTTCGAGTTCTTTAAGCGCATCACCGGTAGCCTGGAAATTAACAAGAACGTAATTGCCATCGATGTGCTTTTCGACCGGGTAAGCGAGGGGGCGTCTGCCCCATTTGTCGATCTTTTCGATC
The DNA here is from genome assembly GCA_035352635.1 of Candidatus Rifleibacterium sp. Lineage (GTDB taxonomy): Bacteria > Muiribacteriota > Ozemobacteria > Ozemobacterales > Ozemobacteraceae > Rifleibacterium. The sequence goes on along the minus strand of DAOPYA010000076.1, from coordinate 6,820 downwards.
TGGCCACCGTTTTTGGTGATAGCATTTTCGACTTTGCCGATGAGAACATCAAGGGCTTCAGTTTCAATGCCGGGTTCGGTGAAGAACAAGGTTTCGTAAGGTTTCACTGATGAAAACCTCCCTTCGGATAATGTTCAGCCTCTGCCACTTATGGGCAGAAGCAGGGATGTACCCCGCAGTATATCACTCTCAAAAGGCAAAATCAATAGAAATCTGAAGGTAGAGCCCGGCGCTTTGCAGGGGAAATTTTTCAGGGGTGCAGCAGGGTGATTTTTAGTTTTTCGGCGCCGGTCATCTGGGTTTCGAAAAGAACTTCAGATTTCAGGGTCGAAAATTCTGCTGGAATCGGCGGCATGTTTGATTTTCCGGTGCGGTAATTTATGGATTCAATGAAGATCAGGCGATTGTAAGCGGCGATATTGAGCATTTCCATAATTTTGCCGGCATTTTCAAGCGTATATTTCGGCCCGACAGCGCTATATAACAGCGGAACGTACATCGTCGAGCGTTCGCAGATCAGGATCGTTTCTTCACCGGCATTTATTCGGCTGAGTTCTTGCCTGACCCACCCGAATTCACGAAAGAGGGCGAGCATATTGGTGATTTTTACGCCAGAGGCGGCCGGCCAGCTGAGCACCAGCAGGAACACAGCAAGACAAGCGGCCTGAAGCGCTGGCTGGCGGCCAGCCACTGCCCAAAACTTTTCGGCCCGCCTGAGAACCGCAAGAGCCAGCCAGACCATGGCGGGCAACATTATGACTACCAACCGAACTGTGTAAGGGTTAACCGGGTTACCCTGGGTGTAGAAAAGTCGGGCGAGCAGATGCACAAAAAAGAACAGCCCGACCGAACCGGCGAAAAACCGCTGTTTAAAAGTTTGCCCCGCAGCCGTTGTATTTAACAACCAGACCAGCAAACCCAACGGCAACATCGCCAGCATAAATGGCCCGATCAACCGCGAGTATTCAAAAGACGTGAAATATGTAAGCCAGCCCAGAAAATTATCGTTAACATTGGCCAGCGAAAAAGCCTGCCCGATATCGCTCACCTGAAAACTGGTGGGGTTGAAAGTAATACGTCGCAGCCACAGCGCAGGAATCAGCAGGAGTGGGAAAGCCCAGATCAGCCAATTGGCTGGTTTTGCCTCGGGGCTGCCCTCGTGATAAAGCAGAAATGGCAGAAAACAGACGACGCCAAGCACCGATTCATAGCGCGAAAACGCCAGAAGCAGCAGGCAGGCGACAACGGCTTCCGCACCAGCACGGCCTGCAATCAACAGGTCTAAAAGCAGCAGCAGTGCCAGGGCGAGCATCAGGTTATAAATTTCAAAGCCTGCAGAACAGGCTGATTGCACGAATGCCGGGAAAGCCGCGAGCAGCAGCATTGCCAGCAAACCATAGGCGCGGCCAGCCTGACGCGTGGTCAGCAGATACATCAACAGCAGAGCCAGCCAGGCCAAACCGAGATTCATGATAAAGGGGTTGGCGGTGCGGTAGCCGATCAGCCCGTGCAGCAGCGAAAGAGCGAACGGAAACCCGGCCGGCCGCATCTCGGTTTTATATGAAATGCCCTGCCGCTGCCCAAAGTAAAAATACAGAGACTCAAGTGGCAGGCGGGTCTTGAGGGTATCGTGCATTTCGAGCGATACCCCGAGCAGGTTGGTCTCGTCGGCGAGAATTCTGAAGTCGGGGGGGCTGAGCAGGGCTGCGGCGGTGACGATAACCAGTGCCAGCAGGGCGGCCGGCCAATGCCTGGCAAAATTCGCCGCCAGATCAAAACCGCGAACAACCTTTATTGATGCGGCGCATGCCAGAACAAAAATCGCCAGCATAAAAAACCAGGTCAGATTCTGATACAAATATTCGCTCTGGTCGAGACTCGGCACGAACCCAGCCGCCAGAGCCAGTAGCGACGATATGGCAAGAATAATCAGGTTAGTATTCATTCGGGTTTGTGTCTCGAAATACGCAGGATACGGTTAACTGACAATTGCGATTCATAAAGAGTTTCAAGATGCAGGTCGGTGCTGACGGCTGAATTTTCGACCGCCTGCCCGCTATCGGTTTCAATTTTCTGAACGATGAGCAGAAAGCGCCAGGTGCGGTTTTGCAAGTCGCGTCTGACGCTGTCGAGATTGGCGTTGAGATGGGCAACGGTAAAGGAGTTGTAGCGCAACGGCACCAAAGCGTTCGACTGCTCGCTGACGACGATATAATCTTTTTTATATGGAAACTCGCGCTGCAGGAATTCGCGCACCGTCTTGAATTCACGGTAAAAGATAATGTCTCTGACCGCGAGGTTCTGGCCGGCAACCGGCCAACCATGCAGCAGCAACAGCACGGCACCAATCGCTGCCCAGCTGCGGCCTGTTCCGAGAAGGCTGGTCAGGCGACGCAGCATATAGACGGCCAGAAATGCCAGAACCGGCAAAAAGATTATGCCCAGCCGTGAAGTGTATTGCAGAGTCATGTCGCCCCAAAAATAAGCGAAGCGGGCGCCGGCATGCAGAGCAAAAAAGAGTGCCACGGCCAGCAGAATGGCCCGATCTTCATAAAAAACCCTCAGAGATTGAGTTTCGGCCGGCACATGCCGCTGTCGATCTTGCCAGTCGAACAGCAATGTGGCAAAACCAGCGATGGCGGAGAAGGCCACCAGCGGCACCATGCCAAAAGCAGCTTTGCTGCCGGTAAAAAAGGGTAACGCCTGCCCGATGTTCTTAATGAACAGGTCGAAGCCGAATGCCTGCTCGATATTGCTCACCTGAAACGCCTGCTGACTGAAGGTTATCACCCGCAGCCAGGCCACCGGAACGAACAGCAAAGGCCAGACCACCAGGCGCATGCTGAAACGGTCGTATTCAGGCCCGGCCAGGCGCCAGAAGACGACCGGCACGGCACAAAATACCGCCAGCGCTGACTCATACCTTGTCTGGGCGAGAAGCGGTAACAACAGGAGCATTAATTCGGCATTTTCAGCCACCGGACGTCGGATAAAACGCTCGAGAAGAAGCAGAAAAACCAGCGCCCACGCAAGATTGAAGACTTCAAAGCCTGCCGAAGTCATATAAAGAAGAAACAGCGGGAAAGCCGCCATCAGCAGCATGGCAACTACGCCCCAGAAGCGGCCGAAAGGCATCTGCACGAGGTAATACAGCAAAAACAGGCAGGCAAAGCCGGCCATGGCGTTGACCGCAAAAGCGTTCGCGCTGCGGTAACCGGTGGCAGAGTGCAAAGCGCTTACGGCAAACGGAAAAAAGCCGGGCCGCATATCGGTGACCTTGCTGATCACACGGTTCATGCCGTGGTAATAGCTGACTGCCTGCGTTGGGTTGTAGCAGGCATGTTCATCATACATCGCCATCGACATGCCCAGAAGGTTGGTTTCGTCGGCGAGAATTCGAAAATCGGGCGGTGCGGCGAACAGGCCGGCCAGCGTTATGCCGAGCGCAGCCAGCAACGGAAAAGCGTGGCGGCGAAACCCTTCTTTGAATTCTTCAAGGGCCGGCAATTGCCTGATCAGCTGTTGCACCCACAAAAATAGCGCCACAGCGATAAAATACCAGGTGTAATCGTTGTAGAGGGTTTCCATGCGCTGGCGCTCAAGGCCAAAAAAGCCATAATAAATAGCATTAGCCGCAGCCAGACAGGTTAACCCGATTATCAGCTTGCCTGATTTTTTCATAAGGCAGAGCTTAACACTTTCTGGCGCCGCAAAAGAGAATGTTTTGTCATTTCAGCTCCAGGGTGAAGAGATGACTATTTCGGCCGGGGTCGAAACGCCTTCACTGCCGGCAGTAACGTCAGTCAAGCCATTGCCAATCTGACCGGCACTGTTATCGCCGACTGCGTAACCCTTGCCGGCAGAAACAGAGTAAGAATTTGCCGCGCCACAACCAGCACTGCTCACGGCCGAAAAGCCAGACGCAGCAGTCAATTCGGGGTAATTTCGAGAGTTAACCGTCAGCGCCAGCCCCAGTTGACCATTGTAATTATCACCGAACACATAAACCCCGCCCGCCGCGGAAGTTACAAGACTGTGATTATCACCGGCATACAGATGATCAGCACCAGTAATGCCAGTAGCCAGAGTCGGCTTTGCGATAATCACGGTGGTGGTGGCCAGACCGGCCTGGCCAAGAGCGTTTAAACCCCACGAATAAACTTTGCCATCACTGCCAAGCGCCAGACAATGACCACCGCCGGCGGCGACCGCTGAAACGCCAACCCCGACCGGAAAGCTTATCTGCACGAAGGTGCTGGTAAACTCAAAATTTTCGTTCGCCAGCTGCAAAGTAGAATTATCGCCGGTTCCCCACAGGGTGCTGCCATCGCTTTTAACAATCAGGCTGTAATCACTGCCTGCAGCAATGGCCTTGATGCCGGTCATACCGACTACAGCCTGCGCGGAAACTCCAAGGGTTGAAGTATTGCCAAGGCCAAGCTGACCACGGTCATTCGCGCCCCACACATAAAGCTGCCCGAGAGCATCAAGCGCCAGTGCATGCCGGGAACCAGCGGCCAACGTGGTGATATTGCTTAAGCCAGGTATTTCCTGGGGGTAGGCGGTCGAATGACCCACATTGCTGCCGAGTTGCATGAATTCATTATTGCCGCAGGCATAGACCTTATAGTTCTCGCCGAGAAGCAATGAATAGTCTTCACCAGCCTGCATGGCGATTATGCGCCGGGTAAAAGGCGAAAATTTCGGGAATAAAGATTCGGCAAGATCTGGCAAAGCCAGTTGCCCAAAGGCATTATTGCCAAAACCGGTCAGAGTGCCGTCATCACGCAATGCCAGGCTATGAGTTGTGCCACCGGCGATGGCAACAATCTTGCTCGCAGCAATTTTGTTCTTGTAAGAGGCAAAAATCTTCGTGAAATCGAGTCGGTCGGCCGCTGCTGCAGCGGCATAGACCTCGTTCAGATTGGCAAATAGAGCAGCTGAAATGCCGGTCATGGTCGTGTAATCAGCAACAGCAAGACCGGCAGCCTTTGCCACGACATCTTCTGGCTCACTTGAACCGCTGGCAACGATCACGACCGTATTGTTCTGCCCCGGAATCAAATCAGCACCACCATGAAAACTTTGATACCGCGTGCCACCATCGATAATCGCAGCATTTTCGAGTTCAAGCGTCGCAATTACCGGTACAGCCGGAACCGCCTGAAACGACACCGCAGCGGCACCATCTATGATTGCAGCCGTCTTGCGCATTAGAACATAGGGGTTGCTCAGATTACCGCGATTGATGAGCTTCAGAGAAAATATGGCGCTTGCAACCGTCTGAGCACGAAGTGATGCGCCGAGCGATTCATTGTGCAGCCGCAGTCTGATGGTGACTTGAGCTGTCGCTGCGGGGGGCAGAACTTCAGACTTGCTATCGGTCGCGACACTCGCAGGGTTCGACCGCTCAAAGAAACAGCCCGAAACCAGCAAAGTCAGACCCATACAAATCATCAGCAGATATTTTTTCATACAACCTTGTTGATTCTGTACACGCATTCAGGTCAGTATAACCGCAGCAGCAGAATTCATGCAACAAACAAAGGCGTAGAATCAGTGCTTTTTTATTCTCAGACAGCGATCCTGCGGAATCTCTATTTTTGCAGGTGAAAGAGCGACACGCCTGTCGGCAAAGTTGCATTAATGGCAACATTCGTTGAATCGCCGCTGGCAATCTTGATATAAGCGGCTGTGTAAGGGGCAAGCATAGAGTTTCCTGAGCTTCCGGCCGATGCAATACTGATTAACTGTTTAGCCGGGCCAGTAAGCGTAACCGCCAGATCACTGCCAAAACTGTAGGTAAGGGTCAGGTCGAGCCCTTTGAAGCCGAAAGTTCCGCCGTTGCTGTCGTTAACTGCCATGGCCAGCATGAATTTTGCGAAGGTTTTGTCAAAAGTTTCGCCGGTAAAAGCCTCGACGGCAGCCTTTTCGGTTGATTGCACCGCCAGCAGGTTCTGTACTGAACCATCAGTGCCGTAGTTCTGCGCCAGCCAGACCCCAAAGAGAAAGGCTTTGCCATAGTAGGCGCTGACAACCTGACTGCTATCAGAATCAAGATGCCATTTATCGATTTTGACAGCACTCATTCTGCTGAAGTAATAGTTCGCCTGCAGGGCCTTTGACTGGTTCTTCTGGTTCTGAATCTGATAACCATTAGCATGTTCGGCATAACCAGACATGGCTTCTTCAAGCCATGGGTCAGCTTCTGCAAGCTTTCGCTTCTGCCAGTAATGAATCATGTGCTGAAATTCATGGGCCATGGTTGCCGAAAGATCGTTGATGACCTGGGCTGTCGCGCTGATATCGGCGTGCAGCTGCACAAAGAAAATTTTCTTGTGGTTGGCATCAGTACGATCAGGAAAAAGGTCAGCAGACCAGAAATAGCCGGCAGTGAATATTTTGCGGGAAATCAGAATGTAAAGGTCTGATTGATTATAATCTTCAAGATTCTGGCTGTTGAGGGTTCCGGGGGGTTCTTCGCCAAAAACCAGACGGTTTTTTTCGTATATGCCACCGCTGATTCGCCAGGCATCGTATGCCCCGGTAAGCACGTTTTCGATTCCGGTAAGGGCGGTATCATCAACATCAAGAAAGAAAAATGTTTTTCGCCCGTTGGCGTGCTCGGCAATGCGCACACATTTGCCTGAAACATTGCCAATTGAATTTGTGCCCGACAAATACGCCTTGAAGGTCAGAGAATCATTAATGGCAACGGCCCGCAAACTCTGGCGCAGCAAGGGGGCGTTTCTGTTGAATGATGGTTTGTGATCGGCAATGGGGCGGTATTTACGCAAAAACAGCTGAAAACGTTGCCCCG
>DAOPYA010000075.1:0-20591 GCA_035352635.1 Candidatus Rifleibacterium sp. | reverse complement strand
TCTACCCGAAAACTTTGATCTGGTGGGCATTTTTGGTCTTTCTGCTTATTCTAACAGATATTAGACATAAATTTAAAAAAAACTGCTTTCTTGAATCACATCATATTCGTTTATTGGGATTCTGTATAGTATAATAACAATAGAAACCATACGAAAAACTCCTAAACCAAAACAGGGGGCAAGCAAAGTATGACCAATATAACAAGCCCGATACCAGATATCAACCAACCAGCCTGGAACCAGATGATTAAACGACTCGAAGAAAGAAAAGTTCCACAACACTACATACCATTCATGGTCAGATGGGTTAAAACCTTTGCCGACAGCCTTGGCAAACAACTCGAAAAAACCACCCCCGAAGACATCAAAAGGCACCTCAATTACCTTAATTCTAACAAATATCTGCAACCTTTCCAGATCAAACAGGCAAATGAATCACTGCTGATATTCTTCACAGAAATAATGCCCTGTGACTGGGCTAAACCCTGGCCGCCCACAACAAAGACCGCACAGCCCGAACAATCCGGCACCGATGACCAGACAAAAACTTCTGATAATTTTGAAACAATGCGCTCTGAACTGCTCGAAAGACTCAAAAATACCATTCGCACAATGCACTACTCAACCCGCACAGAAAAGGCCTACCTCGACTGGGCCAGCAGATTCATGTATTTCCATATGACCGCAGACCAGAACAAGCTCAACCCCAACCAAATCTCTGAATTCCTCGAATTTCTGGCAATCGAACGCCGCGTCGCCGCCAGCACCCAGAACCAGGCCCTCAACGCCCTCGCCTATTTCTTCAACAACGTTCTGGGCATCGATATTGCCGACAAGCTTGGATTTGCTAGAGCTAAAAGACCCCAGAGACTACCAACCGTCCTCACCAGAGAAGAAGTTAAGGCCCTGCTCGCCCGACTTAACGGAATCTACGCGCTTCTTGCCGGCATAACCTACGGAACCGGAGTGCGCCTCATGGAATGCCTGCGCCTGCGGGTCAAAGATATCGATTTCGCTGGAAACTCAATCACAGTGCGCGAAGGCAAGGGCGCAAAAGACCGCATCGTTCCACTGCCCACAAAATATAAAGATGCACTCCAGGAACAACTCCAAATCACCAGAACAATTCACCAGCAGGATCTCGAAAATGGCCTCGGCGAAACCTCACTCCCCGACGCACTCGATCGCAAATACCCTTCCGCCGCCAAAGAATGGCCCTGGCAGTATGCCTTTCCATCCGACCGCCTGTCGGTCGATCCGCGCTCAAACAAAGTGCGCCGCCACCATATTCACGAAAATTCCTTCCAGAAGGCCGTAAAAAAAGCTGTTCAAGATGCCGGCCTGCACTCAGGCGTCAGCGTTCATACTCTTCGCCATTCTTTTGCAACGCACCTTCTCGAGGCAGGCTATGACATCAGAACCGTTCAAGAACTGCTCGGGCACTCTGATGTCTCTACGACCATGATCTACACCCACGTTCTCAATCGCCCGGGCGTCAAAGTCAGAAGCCCGGCTGACGATTTGTGAATCAGAGATCCAAACCGCCTCAACAATTCCCCCGCAGACCCTTTTTCATGGAAACGGCGGGCGATGCCCGTGCGTCAATGGGTGCCGCCGAAACTGTTCTGTACCGCTGTCGCCTTCAACACATCATTTGTGCCTTCGGTTTATCGTAGTGATCAATGCCAGTGCGCAAACCCGCAGACGTGCGAAGTTGCAAAATTATCGAAAAACATTCTGAAAAAATATGCGAAAAATGCAACCAAATTCAAAGATAGACCACCCGCCTGAATACAACCATCTCATAAAATAACGCATAAGCCCTGTTCTCGAAAACAAACCAGCCTTTCAGATGCCGAATTTCAACTTTGGTTTTGCAGAATTCAAGAATCAGCTTGACTCAAACAACAATATAGATTATTTTAATGTTAAAGCATTTAACATTAAATGGAGTTTCCAGATGGCCACGCACTTTAAAGGCACCAAAGAACAGCAAAGCGCCCTCAACTGCTTCATCAAGCTTTTGCGGGCCACCAGCGCGGTGAATGCCGAAGCAGTGCATGAAATTCAGTCGCACGGCCTCACCGAAAGCCAGTTCGGCATTCTTGAAGCACTGCTGCATCTTGGCCCGCTGACCCAGAACCAGCTCGGCGCAAAAATCCTCAAAAGCGGCGGAAACATTACCATGGTCATCGACAACCTGCTGAAAAATGGCCTGATAACCAAAGAGAAGCAAGATTCAGACCGACGCTGCTACTGGATCAACCTGACCGAAAGCGGCAAAAACCTGATTGCCAGAATCTTCCCGGCGCACGTCGAATTGATTACCCGCCGCTTAGCAGCGTTGTCGCTGCCCGAACAGGAACAACTCGCCGGCCTGTGCCGCAAGCTCGGTCTGGGCAACCCGCCGACAGCGCCAGAGTCATGAAACAAACTGACAATGCCCTTATCAGTCCGGCGCTGATGTAATAATTTGCAAAAATCGAATTCAACATGTTCAGGCAAAATTAGAATATAATATTTTCGGGATCATAGAAATAACAACTCAGGAGACCAAAAAATGAAAAAGGTATTACACGTTGTCGCCAGCCCGAGAGGCACAAGCTCACGCACTCTGCGTATTGCCGATGCGCTGATCAAAAAAATCAACAAAGAATTTCCCGGTGCAGTCATCGATACCCTTGATGTATTCACCGAGAAGCTGCCAGAGATGAATATTACCCGCGTTAAAGGCAAATACATGCTGATGAGCGGCCAGGAATTGAGCGGCGATTCAGTACAGGCCTGGGAAGAAATCAAAGCTCAAATTGCCCGTTTTCTGGCCGCCGACATCATTATCATCAGCACACCATTGTGGAATTTTGGTGTTCCCTACCGCCTGAAACATTACATTGACGTTGTCTGGCAACCTGGGTTCATCTTTAAATACACCGAAAATGGCCCGGTTGGTCTGGCTGCCGGCCGCAAGGCATATATCGTTTCGACCCGGGGCGGCGATTACTCAGCCGGCACTCCGGCCGAAGCCTTCGATCACGTTACTCCATATCTTAAAACCGTGCTGGGCTGGGCAGGCATTACCGACCAGACCTTCATCACCGCCCAACCCATGGACGCCAACACCGAAGACGGCCGCGAAGCCAAAATCAAAGAAGCCATCGCCCGCATCGATTCCCTCAAACTCGCCTGATCTCTAAATAAAACCCGGGTATGCCCGTCAACCGACGGCATACCCGGTTCTTTTATAAGACCGGTATTCGCGCTGTTGAAGAAAATTATTTTATAGTCTATACAAAAGCTCATTGAATTTTTCAATGCAAGGCGTGGAGAGAAGGCGGGATTACTTTTTCGGAAGCTTGTGAGCGAAGCGAATCGCTGTAGAAAAAGTAACCCGACTGATAGGGCACGCCGTCGAATCGGTGAGAAATACTCAATGCACTCTTGTATGGAATTGTCGATTAGTCGTAAGAGGTTGAATCAAACCTGATGCTCGGAAATACGAACCATTCAGGTTCAATTTCTACAGTCATGAGCCAGATGAACCGCCGCATGTGCATGTCGACCGCGAAAACTGCTCGGCAAAATTCTGGCTGGAACCTGTTTCTCTGGCCACAAATATAGGGTTCAGCGCAGTCGAACTGCGAAAGATTGAAAAGATTGTAATCAGCAGCAAGAAAGATTTTCTGGAGGCCTGGTATGAATTCTTCGGCCCTTAATGCCGGCGAAATGGTAAAAAATGTCAGTTTTTCCCGTGACGCAATCGTCGTCGATCTTCTCGACGGCAGAACTATTTCGGCACCCCTCGCATGGTTTCCGCGACTGCTGCACGCCACTCCCGCCCAGAGAAAAGGCTGGAAAATCGCAGGCGGCGGCTTTGGCATCCGCTGGGAAGAACTCGACGAAGACCTTTCAACCGAGGGCCTTCTACGTGGTGCCCCGGCCCCCGGAGCAATAAAAACCAGGGCCGCATGACCCATGCGGCTTCAGTAAGACTGGTTTTCGACGGGCAGATAGAGGCGCATGATGCGGCAGGAAGTGGCGAGCCAGAGGTTGCTCTGGTCGAAGTGCAGGTAGTGCACGCCGGGGCGCGACAGGCGTTCCCATTTTTTGCCGTCGTAGAGCATGACGCAACTGCCACCGATCGAGGGGTTGATGACGCGCAGACGGTAGGGGCTGTCGGTGCCTCTTATGAGCATGGGCGGTACATCTGAGGATTTGAAGAATTTTTGATCAAACGAGAATTTTTCGTCGCAGGCGACGGCGATTATGAAGGGGTATTTCGCGTCGTCAGGGGCGGCCGCCACTGAAGTTATACGGTTCGAATCGAAGCCCTCGATCTTCGTCGGAACATCGTGGATGTTCATTTCAGGGCTGATATAAAGCAACCCACTTAACGCACCGAGCCACAGGCGGTTAAAGCGATCAGCAGCCATGCTCGTGTAACGTCGCTTCGGCACTCCGATATGGGTGACCTGCTGGCCATCATAAATTGAAAGACTTTCTTCCTGAAGAATGGCCACAACCTTGCCGGTTGAGGTTTCCCAGTTGCAGCAGTCGATGATATCGGTAGTGACAGCCAGTTCTTTGTTTTCGAGGCCCACTTCAACACGTTTCCAGTTTTCGGGTTTGAGGGCAGAGGGGTCGATGAGGTGGGCACGCGGCAGAATAAACAAACCCGAAGCTTTGGTTCCGATGGCTATGTCAGCACCAAGCTTCTTAACACAAAGAATTTTTTCATCTATCGGCCAGGGCAACTGGTCGTAGGTTATCTGAGTCCATTCGTGGCCAAGTTCGGCACCCCAGTGCATACCGATGCTTGTATAAGCTGTCGTGCTATTGAGAACCGCCAGATTCTTTGCGTCGAAAATCATCCAGACACGCTCGTCAAAGTCGAGATCGTAATCGGTTATCTGGCCATTGACAATCGGGTGCAGGGGTGCCTTGAGCAACTGACTGCGGATACTGTAAAGCTGACGCCCGTCACGGGTGAAGCGACCACCCGGCGTTCGAATCACCGGGTGAATACGATAAGATGACGACGCAGCGCCGTTAGCAGCGGCGGTTGCCGAAGCTGTTGCGGCAAGAGCGTTGGTGATCTGCTGCGGGGTCACGCTTCTTACTGAATCAGCGACGATCAGGGCCTGATTCGCCGGCCCAATCAGCAGGCGCTGATCGAGGGTCGAATAGATATTATCGACAGAGTCGGGCGGCACATCAGGCGGGCCTTCAATGCAGTAGTGGTGCCACTGGCTTTCACCCTGCCCAGGAATCGGGCGACTGCGGGCCATGGTGTTGTCTTCGATCTGCAGGTTTTTGACCGGGTCGTTATCAGGGTTTTCGTAGCGGCCGGCGAGCTTCTGGTTCATGCCAAGAATACCGAGCATCGCAGCCGACGGAAAAGCGTAGCGCGACAGGCCGCGTTCATGCGAAACCCAGAGGTCTTTTCCCTGAATTATCTTGAAATACGAGATAAATGGCTCGACCGGGTAGTCGTGCTGGCTGGGGTAACCGTATATAAATGGGCCCCAGTGCAGCATAAACGGCCAGAAAGTCTTGGCATACGACGGGTTACTGCCGCGGTATTGAAACTCGTCATACTGGTATTCATCAGTGATTCCGAGCATGGTAACCCCGGCGTCACTTAGCACAGCAATCTTTTTTGTGGCGACGAGATAATAAATTTTGTTGATATTGTCAGAAGGCAGGGGGCTGTCGTTGGTCGTATAGTTGTACCAGCGGCCTTCTTCAAATTTCCAGAGACCGCGCCCCTGGGTGCCAACCCAGAGAATGCGCTTTTTAAGCATATCTGCGAGCAGGCCGTCGCCGGTGCTCATTTTCTGTTTAATAACATCGGTTTCTTCGTCGGGGCTGACAGCGATGCTGGTGACCCAGAGGTCGGGCACAGGCAAAGTTGTCACCCCGATCAGACTGCCGTTTTGAATAAGGTTTAGTTTTTCCTGGGTGATGGCAATGATGCCATGCGACTTGCCATTGCTCAGGCCCTGAAAATCATTAACCCAGTCACTTTCGAGTTCAACGACCTGCTGATCGTCGTCGGCACGCAAAATTCCCCGCCCTTTTGTCGAATAAATGCCGCCGCCCGGAAAATCCATGGCCATGGCGGTGATACCAACCGAAATAATGCGATGCTGCTCTTCACTGCCCATTCCCATGGAGTTAACCGGCAAAAAATTGCCACCGCCGCCACCCTGAGAGATCGCCATTTTAAAAAGCCAGCCGCCGAAGCAGCCTACATAAAGCGTGCCATCGACGATCTGCAGCACTTCGGTATCAACAGTCGACAAACCCTGCTCGGTGCCAAAATGCACGAAGGCCAGAGGCTTAGCCGGAAAATCTTCGAGAGTAACGCAGAAAAGCCCGCCAGGAGTGGCGGCCCAAATGTTACCCCAGGCATCGAAATCAACCGAACGAATCGCCATGCCTTTGAGCGGCTCAGCATAGTTGCCGATATCGAACCAGCTGCCCTGATCTTCGAGAAACAGGCCGATTCCGCGGTCGGTACCAACTGCCAACCGACCTTTGGCGATGGCCATGCAGGTGGCATTGTTGCCGGGAAGGCCCGAGCGCTGGTTCCAGGTTACCCAGGTCTGCGATGCCGACAAAGCCATGGCGACCAGCAAATAGACCATGATCAGCAGCCTGATCTTACCAGAAGCTCTTATCATTACTTTTCCCCGGAATTTCACAGATTTAGGCGTTCGCCTGTCATCCTAGTCCAATCACTCACGTCAGTCAAATCGTAAGCCCGAGCCGGGTCACACACATTGCTTCTGGTGGCCAGAGATTTCTAACCTGCAACCGCACTCGGTGGCAATTGCCGGGCAGGAAAGTATCTGCTATGGTTACTTGACAAATTAGTGTAGTATTTAAAAAAAGTTAAAAAAAGAGCGAGATATGTACCCTTTTTATAACCTGACGATGAAAATTCGCCGGCTGCGCATGCTGCTGCCGCGCCGTGACTTTATTACGGCCGCCGCCTTCTGGTCGGTGCTGTCGCTGCTGCTGATTGTTTTCAGCGCCCTGACTTCGCCATTCGACAACAAGCTCAAAGACCTGAAAATCAAGTTCAACTCAGAGTATGTGCAGTCATCGATTTCGGCCCCGGTGCTGCTTTTGGCCATTGATACCGACACCCTGGCCGACGAAAAAGCTCCGCATAAATGGCCGTGGCCAAGGTCTTACTGGGCGAAGCTGATTAAACGCATCAGCGAAGAGGGGCAACCAAAGGCGATTATCATCGACGTCTTTTTCCAGAAAGAGCTTGCCGAAAACGAAGCAGAGCTTAAAGAATTTGCCGATGTAATTGGCGATTCGGGCAGAGCCGGTCTGGTTGCCCTTTACGAAGAAAGCTACACGGGGGTCGGCCGGCAGATACACTTTGAGCCACCCCTGAAAACCCTGAGAAACAAAGCCGCTTTCTGGGGTCATGCCTGGCAGTCGGTCGACGAAGACGGCAAAGTTCGCTCTTTTTTGCTGCAAGACAAAGGCGTAGACTGCCGCCACATCGTCTGGGAGCTCTTGAACATTCTCGGCATGCCCATTGCCCACCTCGACGAGATTAAATCACGCAGCAACGCCAGGGCACTGCTCGACTTTTCGGCAACCCGCAACTTTGTTGAGCAGATCTCGATGAAAGAACTGCTCGAAGAAGAGGGTGCCTTTGAAATGCTCAAGGACCGCATCGTCGTCATCGGTGCCACGGCGCAGGTTCTGCACGATATTTTTCAATCGCCGTTCGGGCCGATCCCGGGGCCTGAAATCATCTGCAACAGCATCGTCACGCTCGGTGCCGGGCGCTTTCAGTTGCTGCACGACTCTTGGTTCAGGCGCCTGATCTACTATCTGGCTGGCGCTCTGCTGGCGATGTTCATCTTTTCTGATTTTCTCAAAGACAATATCAGGCAGATGATTCTTTCGTGGGTGATGCTGCCGGTTTTTCTCTTCTTTTTCTCGTTTCTGCCGCTCTACCACCCGCCGGTCATTCTAACCTGGTTCGGGTACACGGTCACCGGCATCATTGTCTTTATTCTGCTGCGCTTTCTCGAAATTTCTGAACTGCGCCAGCAAATACTCGAAGCCGAAATCTGCGGCACGATTCAGAAAAATTTCTTTCCGGCCGAAAACCTCGTCGACCCACGCGGCATAACCTGCTATGGCCACTGCATACCCCAGAAAGATGCCGGCGGCGACTTTTATGATTTCTTCAAACTGGCAGATGGAAAAGTGTTCTTCATGCTTGGCGACGTAACTGGCCATGGCATCTCGGCGAGCATGATCACCACCGCGGCCAAAACCGTGGTCATTCTCGAGTCTGAGAAGGTTGATTTTAACCTGCAAAACCTGCTGCAGGAAATCGGCTATACAATTTTCAGCATGACCAACAAGCGGCGCATGATGTCGGCGGTCGCGGGCATAATCGACATCGACAGGCGCAAGCTCACCATCGCATCGGCAGGGCATCTTCCCAGCGTTATGAAGACCGGCCAGACTGCCACCGAGATTCCGCTGCCCGGTTTGCCACTTGGGGTCGGCAAAAAAAAGAAGCCGATGTCGATCAAAGAAATCGATATTCCAGAAAATGGTAAACTTTTTGTCTACTCTGATGGTATAATAGAAGGGTTGAACTGGGCGGATGAAATGCTTGGCTACGATACATTCTACAGATTGGTTGCCGAGCTGCCTGATGGCCAGAAATGCGAGCAGGATGTGAGTGATCTTCTGAGCCGTCTGACCGTACACGCACAGGGGCGAAGTTTTGAAGATGACGTGACCTTGCTGGTGATAGATTTTTCCAAAGAGGAGTCAGAAAAAAATGAACAGAAAATTTAAGGTTTTTGCGCTTTTTTGTTGTGTTTTGATGGCAGCGGCCCTCACAGGCTGCGGTAATCAGGGCGAGCCGGTGGTTAAAATTACCTCTGCCAAAGGTCAGGTGACCACCAAGGCCTTAAGCGCCGAAAGTTTTTCGACTGCAGCGCCTGAACAGCAGTTGCGCACCGGCGATACCATCAAAACTGGCGACGAATCAGTTGCTGACCTCGAAATTATTTCTGACAAAAGCCAGATTCGCCTGAGCAACAACACTTTCTTAGAAATCCGCAATTTCACCGAAAAAGAACTCAAACAGATGAGCGGCATCGCTATTTATAAAATTTCTCCGCAGAATCGCGCTCTCAAAATTCAGACCCCGCAGGGCATGGCAACTGTTCTTGGCACCCGACTGCGCATTGATGCCAGCGAAACCGAAACCGTGGTCTGCGTCGAAGAAGGCAAAGTCGGCTTCTCAAAAAAATCCGGTCATGAAGTCATCATTGAAGCCGGCATGAAATACGCCACCAGCTTCACCGAAGACGCTGCCAAACCGATTGATCCGTTCGAACTCGAAAAAACCTTCAATGGCGACGACCTCAAACCCATTATCAATCCCAGATAATCACGGTTCTGAAATTTCTCTGCACTGACGACAGCCACAGACGAATCGAGTCTGTGGCTGTTTTTTTTGTCGCGAACAGGTTATAATACATGCAAAATATAATGGGAGACCCGGTCAGTATGCAGAAAAAATTTTTATTCACAATTCTGATGGTTCTGATGGCTCTGGTGTCTAGCACCGTTCTTGCCGAGTTGCCAAGCCGGCCCGCCAGCGAAGCCGAAAAACAATTTTTCAACCGGGCCATTGAAACCTGCGTCAAAGCAGCAACCGGCTACACGTCCACCTGGGCCAAAATCGACGAAGCAGGCCAGGACCCCGAAGAATTCACCAGACTGTCGCCAGGCAGCGAAAACGCCCCGCTCGTCTATCACTACTATATCGAATGGGCTGACCAGGAACGCATCGACAAAACCAACAGCGAAATCAGTGCGGCACTCGCCCCACAGGCCGCCTCTCTCGAAAAAACCGCCGAAGAAATCGACGTCAAGCAGCTCGAAGACCTTGCAGAGCAGATCGCAGCGGCTGCCACCGCCGGAAACGCTTCAGAAGTCGAGAGACTGAACCGGCAGGCCGAAGAAATTTCCGCAAAAAGCGATCAGCTCTTTTCTGAAAGCGACCGCGCCACCCGCGAAACCATCGAAAAACTGGCGGCACGCGATGCCAGGGTAGTGATCAGAATTGGCATCAACCAGTTTTATCAGGGTTTCGACGCCGAACCGATACCAGGCACCCTGGCCGATGGTACCCCGTTTTATCGCGTCGAAAACGGTCGCATGTATAACGAAAGCTGGGTTGAGGGCACTACCTTTGTTCTATTCGGCCCCAACTGGAAAACAGTGCGTGAAGACGCCGGCACCGCCATGGAAAGCCCCGAGCAACCAGACAAACCCCACACCGCTGTTCAAACAGTTGTAATCGCCGTCGAAGCCGAGCAGCAACGCGCCCTTGGCATAATCAACCGCATCGACCTCAAGTCTTTGCGCGACCTGCTTAACTGATATGAACCACCCAGGCGGTAATTCTTTAAAATGGCATGAATCACTGAGTGTCGGTTGCGAATTGATCGACAATCAGCACCAGGAGCTGATAAAACTGGTAAATGAACTCGAAGGATCTTTGTCGGCAGGTCTTTCGCCAGAACTGCTGGCAAAATCTCTCAGATTCATCGTTAATTACACGCGGTTTCATTTTTCGGCCGAAGAAGAACTGATGGCCTCACTTGGCTTTGCAGAACTCAAGCAGCATAAAGAAATTCATAACGAGCTGATTCAAAAAGTTACCGATATTCTGGTGCAGATGAAAGAGGGCAAGAAGCCTGACTTTGTTGAACTGGTGGCATATTTCACCTTCTGGGTCAAAAAGCACGTCATGGAAGAAGACCAGAAAATCGGCGTCTTCTGGCGTCAAAAAAACACCGGCACCACAAAAATCGAAGCAAAAACGAAATCGATTGCTGAGCGACGCGCAGAGATTCTACCCCGACTCGATAAACTAAAAGAACTGTTCAGAATGAAACTCATCGAGATCGAAGACTTCAAGACCAAAAAAATTAACCTCTTTGAATCCATATTCCTCGAACTCGGCGTTAACAAGATTGCCGAAGGCCTTTCTGATCTTGACCATTTTCTCAGGCATGATGTCATCAGCAGCAAAGAGATGAACTCCATCGTGGCCTCATACCTCTACAAACTTAATCTCGAAAAAGATCTCGACGAAATCCCCGATATCGAAGACAAGCTGATCTACGTCAGACTCTTTCGCGAGCACGAAATCATCAGCGAAGAAAGATTCGTCGAACTCAAAACAAAAATTCTCGACGCCATCTGACGAAACCCCGCCCTTGAGCCGCCCACGGCAGGTCGGAGGGCCGCAAAAAAAGGCCGCCGGCAACGTTTGCAGGCGGCCCGAAATATATGGCAAGCATCTTGGTGATGCTTATAGAACATCAGGAGAGCATCAAAAAGGCCAGAAATTGTTGTCTGCCCAGATACGTTCGCTGACAATGCGATCGATCTCGAGCAACTGATGCAGGTGCGCTCTTTCCCAGCGGGAGAGCCAGGTGTATAGTTTCTTTTCTTCGGGGTCGATGGCCGACTCAGCCCGTTCAGAATAAACTTTTACTGCCCTTTCTTCCATGGAAATAGCAGCGGAAATCGCCGCTGATTCATAGTCGGCGCCATTGATTTTGCTGATGATATCTTGATTGATGACCTGGTCGGCAGCGGCGCGAATATCAGCGCTCTCGTCAAAACTGCCGGCTGCGAAACGGCCGTTTTCTTTCATGGCCTTGTACTGTTTAAGAAGGGCGTGAATATGCCCCTGTTCTTCTTCGGCCATGGTTTCAAAGAAATCACGAACGGAAGCATGTTCTGTGTGTTCGGCAACCTTGCTGTAAAATGACTTGCCACGTTTTTCGAGCAGCAGAGCCTGTTTGATGATATCAAGTGAACGTTCGACGCTCATGTACGCCTCCATAAAAATTACAGTATTTGTAATAACAATACCTACACTTACCACAAATGCAACCTGAAAATGCCAGATTCTCATAAAAAAGGCCCCCTCACGCGGAAGGGGCCTTTTTGGCCGGGTCAGATCATTTCGACCAGCGGCAGCGAAAAGAGTTTAACACCTTCGCGCAGCACGCCCTTGCGGTATTCACGCACCCACGACTTTATCGAAGCTGCCTGTTCAGGCTTGAGCGCGATCAGATACATGCTGTTCTCGCCCGGCCAGGTTTCGTCATTAAGTCTTATACCGCCGCCATTTCCGGCGCCGGTCGCCTGCGGAATATGCGTATAACCAGTGATTTCAAGCTGTTCAAAAAGCAGGTTTATTTCATCCTGCAATGTGGAACTGCATACCAAGATCAGGAATTCCATATTGATTTCTCCATTAAGCGGGATGATTGGCTGGCACGAGCCAGCGACGGAAAATCTGGTAGAGAACCGGCATCAGGTAAAGAGTCATCATTGTCGAGACCACCAGACCCCCGATAACGCTGATACCCATCGGAACCCAGACTTCTGACCCTTCACCGGTTGAAGTTGCCATTGGGAGCATACCGAGTATTGTCGTGGTGGTGGTCGAAAGAATCGGGCGCAGACGACTGCTGCCGGCAGTTACCAGGGCTTCTCTCAGACCGATTTTTCTTTTGACAAGAATGTTGATGTAACTGATCAATACGATACCGTTGTTAACAACGATACCAATCAGAATCAGAAAGGCCATCAGAGAGACGATCGACACCCGTGAACCAACGATCAGCAGGAACAGTATCGCCCCGATAAAACCGAACGGAATGCTCAAGGCAATGATGAATGGCGCCAGCAGAGACTCAAACTGCGAAGCCATGACCATGTAGACGAGAATACAGCCGAGAAGGCCGGCTTGCAGCAGCAGCAGAAAAGACTCGCGCCGCTGCTTTTCGTTACCTGAGAATTTCCAGGAGAAGCCCGGGGGAACCGGAATTGATTCAATGATCTTTTTCGCATCATCGCTGACGTCGCCAGAACCACGGTTATAAACCTGACCGGAAATCTGAACGTAGCGTTCCTGTTCGTTGCGGCTGACACTGGTCGGGCCGAATTCATTAGAAATCCGGGCCAGGTTGTCGAGGCGAACCGACTGACCGGTCGGGCTGACCAGGGGCACCCGGCCAAGATCTTCAATCTTGTCACGATCTTCGGGTCGCAGGCGAACTACGATATCGTATTCATCGCCGCCTTCCTGATATTTTACCGTGCTGTTGCCGCTGATATAGGTTTCTACGGCATTGCCGATATCGGTAACGTTAAAACCAAAAGTTGCAGCTTTTTCGCGGTCGATATTGATCTGCAATTCAGGTTGTGCCAGGTCCTGGCTGATTTCCAGGTCGGCGAGGCCCGGAACAGCGGCCAGTTTTTCTTTAAGCTGGTTGGCCCATTTAAGGCCAGTTGCCAGGTCATAGCCGTACAGATTTAGAGAGAATCCGGCGCCACCGGCGCCCATCATGTTAGCCATCGGGTCGCCTGAATCGAAAGTAACGGTGATGCCAGGTATCTTTTCAATTTTCGGCCTGATAACTTCAATGATCTCTTTAACGCCGCGCTTACGCTTATCTTTGGTCACCAGCATAACGCTTACCTGGCCGGTGTAAGAAAAATTCTTCGACCCCGACATGGCCCCGCTCTGGCCATCAGACTTGCCATAGCGAACCACCAGGGTTTTCAGTTCATCGGCACAGTTCTCTTTGACGAGCGCCGCGATCTGTTCGCCGTAACCCCCGGTTACTTCAAAACGAGTACCAACGGCACACTCGTATTTGATGGTTATACGCCCCTGATCCTGAACCGGCATAAAATCCACGCCAACCATTTTTACCATGCCGAGCGATAGAATAAAGACCACCACCAGGGTTTGAACTGTTTTCCATGGGTGATTCAGAACCATGTTCAGAGAGCGGCCATAAATGGCTTCAACCTTTTCAAGAAATTCAAATCTTCTTACTACCACCTGATTATCTTTAATCACAGCCGGCTTGAGCAGTTTCGAACACATCATCGGCGTCAGCATCAGGGCCGAGATCAATGATGCCGACAAGGCCATGGTCACGATCATCGCCAGCTGGCCAAACATGATGTTGGTCAGACCGGTGGTGAAAATGATCGGCAGAAAGATAACGATGGTAGTGAGAGTTGAAGCCATTACCGAGGTGCCCATTTCGACGGCGCCTGAAATGGCTGATTCGCGCGAGTTAACGCCCCGGTCGAGATAGCGCTTGATGTTATCGAGAATAACAATGGAATTATCGACAACCATGCCGATCGCGATTGCCAGACTCGACAGCGAAATCTGGTTGAGAGTGTAATCGGCCATGTACATGAGCAGAAAGGTAATGATCAGTGAGGTCGGAATCGTGGTACAGATGATCAGACTGCCTCTGACATCGCGCAGAAAAAACATGATAACGAAAAATACTGCGATACCGCCGAGCAGAACCGAATCACTGAGGTTTTTGATAGTGCTCTGAATAAATTCAGAAGTATCCATGACGACCTGGATTTTCACATCTGGCGGCAACTGAGCCTGAATTTCGGGCAGGGCATCACGCACAGCTTTTGCAACACTGACCGTATTGGCACCAGACTGTTTTTGAACCATTATGCCGACGCCGCGTTTGCCATTAATCAAAAAGGCATTCGATTTTTCGAGAAAGCCGTCTTTAATGTCAGCGACATCGCCAAGCCTGACAACGCCTGGTCTGGTGGCCACGACTACCGACTTGAGGTCTTCAACCCGGGTGAACTTGCCGGGAGTGCGGGCCAGATATTCAAAAACCCCCTGTTTGATTGTGCCGCCAGGATTATCGACGTTCTGATTGCGCAACAGATTGACAATCTGCCCACCGGTCAAGCCGGTAGCCTGAATTCTCTCACGGTCGAGATCAACAAGAATACCTCGTTTGTCGCCACCCAGCTGCAATGCAGTAGCAACACCGCTTATGCGTTTCAGCGAATCTATGATTTTCCGGTCCACGATTTTGTCGAGTTTTTCCCAGCTTTCTTCGGCTGAAACTGACATCATGATGACCGGAATCATCGAGGTGTTGAACTTGAAAATGAATGGTTTATCGGCATTATCTGGCAGACGTTTGGCAACCAGATCGAGTTTGTCGCGAATATCGTTGGTTGCGGCACCTAGGTCGATACCCCAGTCGAACTTAACCGTTACCATTGAAATGCCTTCCATGGATGAAGAAGTAATTTCATCGACATTCTCAACCGTAGAAACGCTCTCTTCGATCGGCTCGGTAATACTCGACTCGATTTCGCGCGGGCCGCTGCCCGGGTAAGTTGTAATGATCGAGATGGCCGGAATTTCGAAATCCGGCATCAGGTCGACACCCAGCTGGGTCCATGAAAAGGCCCCGAGCAGGATGGCGGCCAGAAAAATCATCGTAGTGGTGACTGGCCACTTAACACCATAGACGGAAAAATTCATTTATTTTCCTCCGTCAGAACCGGCTTAACCAGAACCCCGGTCTTAATGAGTTCGGCGCCCTGGGTAATGATCAGATCGCCGGGTTCAAGCCCTTCAACCACCTGGGCACGTGTACCCTGAATAATGCCAACCTTGACGACTTTGCGAACCGCCAGATTGTCTTTGGTGACCTGAATCACCGACATCTGGCCACCATGGTTGAGCAGAGCATCTTTAGGCACGACAGTAGCATTTTTATCGGTCTGCAACGAAAGCATGATCGTCGCATACATACCCGAACGCAGAACGATTTCGGGGTTTTCGAGCACAACCTCAAACTGGCCGGTGCGGGTTTTGGCGTTAATGGCCGGGTAAACCCTGGTTACCGAGCCCTTGAATTCGCGGTCAGCAAAGGTATCGACCCGCACCGATGCTTCTGTGGTGCCGGCAGTGAGCTGCAGCAGATCTTTTTCGATCAGACTGCCAATGACTTTTACGCGGTTCATCTGTTCGAGTCTGAAAATCGGTTGCGAAATATTGGCCATCGCGCCCGGGTCAAGAGCACGCATGGTGATGATGCCCGCGAAAGGGGCTTTAACAAAAGCATTCTCGCGTTGAACTTCAGCGGCATGCAAATTGGAAGTAGCTTGCACCAGCTGGGCCTCTCTGACTTTCAGAGTGACGCGGCTGCTCTGTACACCATCTTCTGCCTGACGAATGGAAGATTCAGCCGCGACCAGCTGAGCCTGCGCGGCATCGTGTTGAGCGATAACGTCGTCGAGCTGCTGCTGTGACGCGGCACCTTCGCGGAACAGTTCTGAAAAACGCTTTCTGGTGGCGGTCAGATTCGTTACCTGCGCCTTTACTGCCTCGGCCTGCGCTTTGGCCGAAACGACAGCTGACTGTGAGGTTTTGAGGAGCACTGCCTGAACCTCTACTGACGATCTGGCAACTGATTCGGCAGCTTTGACCTGTTCAAGCTGGGCGTCGAGAATACGATGATCGATTTCGGCAAGCAGATCGCCGGCCGCGACCATTGAACCTTCGCTGACCGTGATTTTGATTATTTCCCCGCCAATCTTGGCACAGATATCGGCACCCTGAAGGGGCAGAATTTCGCCCGAAGTCTGCAGCTGCTGACTGATATCAGACGACACAACTTTTTCGACGATAACCGGCTGGGCTTTTGCATCGTCAGCCCCGGAAGGTCGCGCAGTTGCTGAAGGAACAGCGGGTTCCCCGGCGGCATACACAGTAACGACGCCTGTAATAAGCGCAGCAGCTGCGAGCATAGAAGACAAAAGGATAACCCGAAGGTTGTGCTTTGCTTTGCGGCATTCAGAGAGATTGTTTTGCTTTAACATTTGTGGTGAAACCCCTTCTCAATGATTTGAAGCTTCGGCCAGAAGTTTGCGCCCGATCTGACCGGTAGCAAGTCTGTATGAAGCGAGTGCGTGGTGGTAACTGAAAATAGCCTGAAGATACTGCAGGCGAGTAGCAAGATAGGCGTTTTCAGCGTCGAACAACTCAACCTGAGTGAACAGACCATTGGTGTATCTGACACCTGCGAGGCGCAACGCCTCTTCAGCCTGTTTTACAGCCTGTTCTTGCGCGATAACGACTTCGCGGGCCGTTTCAATATTGAGATAGGCCTGCCTGATTTCAATATCTGCATTGACGATGGCCTGTTGCAGGTTGTTTTCGGCAATTGCCAGCCTGGCGTTCGCTTCTTTAAGCAGACCGTAGCGTTTGCCGCCATCACTGAGCGTAAAATTGGCCACTACACCAGCCTGCCAGTAACCTTTGCGCTCACCGGTGGGTGATTTAGAAGAAGGGTCTTGAACGCCGCTCTGGCCAAAGGCGCTGACTACAGGCTGATTTTCGCTGCGTGCCCCGGCGATTGATTGCCGCGCCAGTTGCACATTGATTTTTTTGATGCGCAGGTCTTCACGCAAGTCTAGAGCTTCTGAAGCATCTTTAACCGGGTCAACGATCACATCTAACATCCTGAGGCGGTCTGAAGTGGTGATCGTCGTGTTGGCAGGCAAATCGAGATTGTTCAACAGATCAAGGCAGGCCAGTTCCCTGGCGTTACTCTTCTTGCGCAGATCGCTGCGTGCCTGCGCCAGTCTGACCTCGGCACGCAAAACTTCAAACTGCGAGACCTGCTTCTGGCGGTATCTTGCAGAAACCAATGTGTGATGTGCTTCTGCCAGTTCAAGGTCTTTGCGGCCAACCTGCTCGGTTTCAGTTGCAAACAGCCACGAAAGCCAGAGTATTGTCGTTTCAAGAAGCACGCTCTGCCTGGTCAGGGTGTGGCCAGAGGCGGCGACCGAACGCCCAAGACGGGCTGACTTAAGCACTGAGCGATCTTTGCCGCTGAGAAACAGGGGCTGGGTAATTTCTACATAAGCCTTGTTGTTATCTTTTTTACCAACCAGAACATCATCAAGTCTGGTGTGATTGAAGTTTCCGGTAAGGCGGGCGCCCATGACCGAACGGGCCTGAATGACCTGAGCGTTGGCAGTTTCGACCTGCTGCGCCGAACCGACAATCGAACGATTGCGCTGCACCGCCAGGCGAAGAATGGCGCCAAGGTGAACGTTGTTAAGAAGGTAACTGCCCGATGCATCGGTTTCGACGAGGGGAATTGAATCTTCTCTGGCCCAGAATTCATCCATGGTAATCTGGTCAGGTAGGCCTGGCACACCTGTGGCAACCTCTGAATCACCAGCAACTGCCGATAGTTCACCAGAATTTTCGCCGTCATTAACGGCCATGGGCGATGCTGTTAACAACTCAACCGACTCGGGGGCTTCGACAGCAGTCGTCGAGGTCGCCGCCTGCTGAGCGCCGACTGGTAAAGAAAATAACGTGACCAACAGAACACTGACCGAAAGTATGACTTTGAATTTGCCGCTAAACATTGTTTTCTCCATAAACTTGCTATTTTCCAGCGATTTCTGGTGTGGCACCAAAAAAGCGCAATACCTCGTCGCAGAGCATCTCTGGCTCTAATACCGGTTCTTTAAAAAAGGTAAAGGTCATGTTGAGTTCGAAAATTTTGTCAAAAATTACCGCCATCTGCCCAGCAGTCAGGTGGTTTTCCAGAAGACCAGCATCGATGGCACGCTGAAAAAACCTTGCCAACCGGGCCGTGCTGCGCTTAAACATTTCTGTCAAACGCCTATACTCAGTTTCGCTGATCTTGAGTTGCGGCCCAAGCGCCCGAAGCTGCTCAACGAGAGGCCCCTTCTGTTTCACTTTTTCATTCTTTAACTCAACCAGCTGTTTCAAAGCATCATAGAAGGAAAGATCGGCATCGATAATACTCTGCATTCTTTCTTCAGAAGCCGGAACGTCATGAACCAGGCATTGCACGAACAGCTCGTCCTTGCTTTTAAAGTAGGTATAGATCGTGCCTTTGCCGACTCCGGCACGCTCCGCGACGGTTTCAAGTTTCACGTCATGAAAACTCTTCTCTGAAAAGAGCGAAGTCGCTGCCGCCAGCACCCCCAGCATCTTGTCTGGTTTTTTCTTTTGCATCGCCTGCCTCCTGAGCTGTGTCTGAAAATCTATAAATAAAGGGCTACCGGCAGAAAATTAAAACCGACCCGTTGGTCAATATCGACTGACCGGTCGGTCATTTATATACCCGACAGAATTTATTGTCAAGCAAAGTTTTGCAAAGCTGGCTTTTAAGCCACGTTGCCGCCCCCAAAATGGCAATCACCCAAAACTCCCACTCACAACCCATTTCTCTCATTCGGCCGCCGCCCCCGAATTTATGGATTTAATTGCTTTGGCGAATGCCTGGTTTTTGAAGGCTTCAATTTGAAGAGCAAAAATGTTAAGCTGCTGCACAACCAGTTTGCGCAAA
This sequence comes from Candidatus Rifleibacterium sp., assembly GCA_035352635.1. GTDB lineage: Bacteria > Muiribacteriota > Ozemobacteria > Ozemobacterales > Ozemobacteraceae > Rifleibacterium. Next base: position 1,305 of record DAOPYA010000075.1, on the reverse strand, counting down.
ATATCTTCAATCAGACCGGTTATGGTGGCTTAATTTTATGCCCATTCTTCTTGAATTGTTTCTGACCTTCTTTAAAATCGGCATGTTTACACTGGGTGGCGGTTATGCAATGATTCCGTTGATTCAGCGCGAAATTGTCGAAAAACGCTGTTGGGTTGCCGAAAGCGAATTTTTTGAACTGCTGGCCATGGCCCAGTCATCGCCAGGCCCGGTGGCAGTCAACGCTTCAGTTTTCGTCGGCTATAAAGTCGCCGGCAAAACCGGCAGCATTATTGCGACTCTGGGCACGACACTGCCTTCGTTTCTGATAATTCTCGTCATTGCAGCCTGGCTTGTAGATTACCGCACCAACCCCTACGTCGAAAGTTTTTTTAAAGGGATTCGACCCGCCGTGGTCGCCATGATCGCGGCGCCGCTCTATTCGCTGGGAAAATCAATGCAAATCGGCGTGGCCGGGCTGGCTCTGGCAGTGGCAGTAGCCTTGCTGGTCGCTATTGCCGGCGTTTCTCCGGCAATTCTGATCGCCATAATCGCAGCGGCCAGCCTGCTGATTGGCCTGACCAGAAAACCAGCCCCGGAAAAGAATTCTGATGCAAATATACCTTGAATTGTTCATATCGTTTTTTAAAATAGGCCTGTTCGGCTTCGGAGGCGGCTATGCCATGCTGCCACTCATTCAACACGAAGTCGTTGCAGCACCGCATTGTTGGCTGAGCATCGCAGACTTCATCGATATTGTTGCCATTTCGCAGATGACCCCCGGGCCAATCGCCATAAACTGCGCTACCTATGTTGGTTACACTGTCGCGAGTAGCACCTTCGGAGCGATGATTGCCACATTTGCGGTTTGTCTGCCTCCGTTTATCATCATGCTCACCATCTCAAGTTTTTATCTGAAGTTCAGAGAAAACCACTACATGGAAATGATTTTCGCGGGGCTGAAGCCTGCGATCATCGGTTTAATAGCAGCCGCCGCCCTGACTTTGATGAATTCACATAATTTTATCGACTACAAGAGCGGCATCATTTTTGCAGCTGTGTTTGTGGCCACCATCGCCAAAGTTGACCCAATTAAGCTTGTTCTGGCCTCGGGTCTAGCTGGCATGATCATTTACTTCTGATTTCTGCCGAAACCAGCGCCATTAACCTGAATCGGCTGGCGTGATCTTAGCAATTCTCAGTCAAAAACAACCCGGCTGATAGGCTAAAGCTGCACCTTTTATTGAATCCTGCAAAAATAAAACCAACCAACTTCACCGGCGCGGCCATCAGTCGGGTTACTTTTTCTCCAGCGATTCGCTTCGC